>JAJQFX010000217.1 GCA_021200895.1 Clostridiales bacterium
GGGTTCTTAGGGAGGGGCGAGGCCCCGAAGCCCCTCCCTAAGCCGCCCTCTTTTGCTACTTTTCTCGGCGGAGCGAGAAAAGTAGGCCCCGCCCTGGCAAGGGCAAGCCGTTGTTCCTTCAAAGAACCACATCTAAGGAGAATCCACCCCTCCCCCCTTCGGGGGCGGCAGGCCCAGCGCCAACGCGGCAAGAAACCCTCCGCATTTTCCCTTGTAAAACCGGCGCTTCTGTAGTAAAATAGAGCCAGACTGTACAGGGCGGCCCGCCGCCCGCAGGAATAGAGAAGGGGGATTCCCTGTGAAACGCACAACTGTTGCTTCCATCTTTGCCAGCCCCGACGCCTTTGCCGGTGAGACCGTCACCGTGGCCGGGTGGGTGCGGTCGCTCCGCAATATGAAGACCTTCGGCTTCATCGCCCTGAACGACGGCTCCCACTTTCAGTCCCTCCAGGTGGTGATGGACAAGTCCGCGCTGGAAAACTATGACGAGATCGCCAAACAGAACGTGGGCGCGGCCCTCATCGTCCGGGGAGTGCTGACCCTGACCCCGGAGGCCAAGCAGCCCTTCGAGCTGAAGGCTGCGGAGATTCAGGTGGAGGGCAGCTCCACGCCGGACTACCCGCTGCAAAAGAAGCGGCACACCACTGAGTACCTCCGCACCATCCAGCACCTCCGGCCCAGGACGAACCTGTTCTCCGCCGTGTTCCGGGTGCGGTCGGTGGCGGCCCACGCCATCCACTGCTTCTTCCAGGACCAGGGCTTCGTCTACGTCCACACCCCCATCATCACCGCCTCCGACTGCGAGGGGGCCGGTGAGATGTTCCGGGTCACCACCCTGGACGCCCAGGACCCGCCCCGGAATCCCGACGGCACGGTGGATTACAGCCAGGACTTCTTCGGCAAGGCCACCAGCCTCACCGTTTCCGGCCAGCTGAACTGTGAGAACTTCGCCATGGCCTTCGGCAAGGTGTACACCTTCGGCCCCACCTTCCGGGCGGAGAACTCCAACACCCAGCGCCACGCCGCCGAGTTCTGGATGATTGAGCCGGAAATCGCCTTCGCTGACCTGGAGGACGATATGGATTTGGCGGAGGACATGATTAAGTATATCATCCGCTTCGTCATGGAGAAGTGCCCGGACGAGATGAACTTCTTCAACAGCTTTGTGGACAAGGGGCTGAAAGACCGCCTCCTCCATGTGGCGGACAGCGACTTTGGCCGCGTCACCTACACCGAGGCGGTGGACATCCTGCAAAAGTCCGGTCACAAGTTCGACTATCCCGTGTCCTGGGGCTGCGACCTGCAGACGGAGCATGAGCGGTACCTGACGGAGGAGTATTTCAAGAAGCCGGTGTTCGTCACCGACTATCCCAAGGACATCAAAGCCTTCTATATGCGCCAAAACGAGGACGGCAAGACGGTGGCCGCAGCGGACTGCCTGGTGCCCGGCATCGGAGAAATCATCGGCGGTTCCCAGCGTGAGGAGCGGCTGGATTTGCTGGAGGCCCGCATTGCCGAGCTGGGCATGAATCCGGAGGACTATCGCTACTACTGCGACCTGCGCCGCTACGGCAGCTGCCGCCATGCCGGGTTCGGCCTGGGCTTTGAGCGGATGGTGATGTACCTCACCGGCGTGTCCAACATCCGGGACGTGCTGCCCCATCCCCGGACGGTTGGCAACGCGGAGTTCTAATTTCATACGCAAATATACGCAAACATACGCAAAAGCCCGACATTGGCACGGGAAACCGTGCCAATGTCGGGCTTTGATGGTCTCATTGCGGGTTCAGTCTGCGCCGCCGGACAGCCTGGCGTAGAGCGTCCTCACGGCGCTCTGCAGCGTCTCCCGGATATAGCCGGGCTGCTGCTGGGATTCGTGGCGGCCGGGCAGCACCCCCGCCGCGTCCCGGGCGAGAATGGCGTCGTCATAGATATAGCCGCTCTCCGCCAGCAGGTTGCCGTCGTGGTTCTGGACGATGGCGCCCTGGGGCAGCTGCTCCAATACTGCCCGCCCCAGGGAGGTGTACAGCTCGCCGCTGACCCCGGCCATCCACAGGGGGCCGATGCCCGTCAGATGGATGCGCACCTGGTAGGGGCTGCCGTCCTTGCCGGGGGTCTCCGCCCAGGCCACGCCGCCCCGGACGCTGCCCCGCTCCAGATTGCAGGAAATGCCCCGAATCACCCGGAGGGTGTCGGCGTAGTGCTGGGCGGCCAGGGTGTGCAGCATCATCACCGGCGCGGACTCCCCGGCGGGGAGGATGTACGGGGTCTGTGCCCCAGCATCCGGGTCGGGGTAGAAAATTTCATTGGACAGGATGGGGTTCACATCCCCCGCCGCGCCGCTGCTCCACAGGGCCACCGCGCCGGGATAGGCCCGCTCCAGCATCTGGCTGACGTTGCCCCCCAGGTCGCTGCTGAGCAGCGTGCCGCCGTCTTTGCCGCACCGGTTCCGAATCAGCACGCAGTTATGCACTGCGTAGTTCGTCAGGAAGGCGATGGGAGTACCGTCCAGACCTTCGGCTTTCAGCACGAAGAGCCGCCGGTCTACGGGGGCGGAGAAGTCCCGCCCCAGCCCGCACTGGACAGTAACGGAGCCGTCCGGCTGGGTGACATAGTAGTCCTGCACCCGGCTGACGTTGATGTAGCTCTCACCGTTCCCCCAGCCCAGCCGGGCGGGGCGCAGCGCCTCCAGCGCCTCCCCCACCGCCTCCAGCAGCCGTTCCTGGAGGAACGATTCGTAGCGATGGGTGGCCTCCTGCACCTGGGCGGGCTTGCGCAGGATGAAGTTGGGCCCCTCGTTGGGCCGCCAGCCGCCGATGGGGGCGGTGTGGTTGTGAATGGCCAGGAGGGAGATATGGTGCGCCGGAATGCCGGTCTCCGCCGTAATGGCGTCCAGGTACGCCTGGGGGCAGGGCACCTTGTCGCAGTCAAAGCAAATAATCAGCACCGTGTCCGCCCCGGCCCGGAGGGCCAGCACCCGCACATACAGGTCGTCCAGCACCTCGGTAAAGGTCACGTCCTGGAGGCCCCGCAGCTGGGGCAGCCACTCCGTGGGCGGCGTGATGCAGCGCCGGGCTGCGCCGCAGAGGATAGGGGCATCGTTTCCCATGGTTAGCCCTCCGCCGGAACGCCGGGGGTGTAGAACCGCAGCGCCGAGGGGGAGACGGCGGGAACCGTCTTGCCGGTGTCCGTCAGCAGGCCCTCCTCATCTGCGGAGAAAACCGTGATGTCGCCGGACACCATGTTGCCGGACAGCAGGAACCGTCCGTCCGGGGACAGGGCGACACCCCGGGGCAGGTTGCCCCGGCTCTGCACCAGCTGGCAAGGGGTGGGCTTTCCCGCCTCATCCAGGCGGCACACCACGATTAAGTTCAGCCCGCACAGGGTACAGTACAGCACCTTCCCGTTGGGGTGTACCATGATGTCCTGCGCCCCCACCGGCTTGCCCTCCACCATGCCGGGATCCTCCGGCAGCAGATAGACCTTGTCAAACCGCTCCAGTGCGCCGGTTTCCTCGTCATAGTGGAAGCTGTTCAGCTGGGCGTAATTCTCGTTGTTGACGTACAGCACCTGCTTCGTGGGGTGGAAGGCGGCGTACCGGGGGAAGCAGGCCACCTCCGGCGCTTCCCAGCAGCCCAGGGCCACCAGCTTGCCTTCCTCCCGGTCGATGCGGTAGGTATAGACCCGATCCATCCCCTTGTCGCAGACGGCCAGCATCTCCCCGCTGGGGCTGGCCACCACCGCATGAAGCCGGGAAATCACCTGCACCAGCTGGACGTGGCCGGACACCGGGTCCACGTTCACCTGGGAGTGGGGGCCTTTCCCGCCGGTGCCGGGGGTCAGCGCCACATCGCAGACCTCCCCCAGGCTACCGTCGGCGTTGATGCGGAACAGCACCAGCGCCGTATCGTCAAACAGCACCTCGTTGCCGAAGCTGCCGTCGGGGAGGCGGACGACCTTCGTGACGTGCCAGGGGTCTGCGCAGTGGCAGGTCACCAGGTACTTCCCGCTCTTGTCCAGGCACAGGTAGGACGGCTCCGGGGAGAGGGAGTCCTTCTGATTCATCAGGGTCAGCCGCCCGGTCTCCGGGTCGATGGCGAAGGCCAGCAGGTAGCCGCCTCCGCCGACCTCCCCCCGGCGCTCGCCGCACTCGTCATTGCTATAGAGGATGCCGCGTTGGGCGTCCAGCCAGAGCTGCCCCGCCGCTACCTCCGGGCAGACCGTCTCGATCAGTTCCAAATCACCGGTCTCCGGCGTGTAGGAAAAGACGGAAATGCCCTTGCCCTTAGCGGGCTTGGCCTGGAAGCTCCAGTTGCCCACATACAGAAACGTTTTACCTGCCATGTTTGTTGTGTCTCCTTTCGCCCGTTCTACCGAGCGGGCGGTGATTGTTGTCTGTCAGCCGTGCAGCTCCTGGAGCAACGCCAACCCCTGCTCCGCGAACCGCTCCGCCGCGCCCTTGGCTACAAAGCTGCTCTGAGCCTCCCAGGTAAAGCGGTCATAGGCCCCGGCATCCGGGATGTACTTAAAGCCGCCGTTCACCATGGTCACCAGGAAGGTGTGGGGATAGGGGGAGGCCGCCTGGATGGCCTGCTGGGTGGGCTGGTTCATCTCCGCCTTGCCAAAGACGAAAGCGTAGTCCCCAAAGGTCAGGGCAGACACGTCCACCTGCCGTTCGCCCTCCTCCAACGGATAATCCATCCCCAGGGCAGGGGCCTTCTCGATGCGGGCCATAGCCTGCCAGGGGAAGGACGTGCAGGCGGCGCTCAGCCCGGCGGGGGCTTCCCCGGCGTCGGCCTGGGCCGCAATGGCGACGGCGTCGCTGCCCATCTCCGTCCCCAGGGCATCCACCAGGGCGAGGCCGTACTCCACGCCCTTGTCTACCGTTTGCACTGTGCCGTCGGGCTGCACCTCGTCCCACAGGGCGGTTTCCCGGGGTACATGGTTGGCTGCCGCGCTCATCAGGAACAGGGTGGGCGCGCCGTACTGGGCCTCCATCACCTGGCAGGCCCTGCCCGCCACGTCGGAGGACACCAGGCGGAGGTTCTCCGCCATACCGGCGTTGTCAATAGCGCAGGTTTTCAGGGCGTAGCTGATGCAGAAGGCCACCGGCTGGCCGTCCGTGCCGGAGAAGCGCAGCACCGTCATCTCCCGGTTCGCCGCCTGGCTGCCGCCCCGGCCGATCCACCAGCCGGAGGGGGTCTCCTCATCCCGGTTGCAGTTGACGGCGCACTGGCCGGAGGCGCAGCCCACCGTCACCGGCTGGAGGGACGCCGCCGCCTGCTCCGCCGCCTGACGGACGGCGGCCAGAACCGCCTCCCGGTGCAGCTTACCGGCCCGCTCCGCACCCTCCGGACGGACGAAGGGGGGTGCATCATCATGGGG
>JAJQFX010000161.1 GCA_021200895.1 Clostridiales bacterium
TGCCGAACCGCTCCAGGTCGGCCACCATCTCGCCCACCGCGCCGCAGGCGTAGCCTTCGCCCAGCCAGGCGGCGATGTCGGTGTGGTCATAGTCCAGCGCTTTCAGCTTCTGGATGTTCACCAGCACCACGGGGACATCCAAATCCTTCACAGCGGGGAGCATATTGTAGGAGGTGGCGTAAGTCAGGAGCTGCAAGAACACCAAATCCACATCCGCCGCCCGGAACAGGTCGCCCGCAGCCTGGGACTGCTCTTTGGTGGTCACCATGCCGCCGTCCACGATGTCCACCGTGTCGGGGATGGTTTTCTTGAACGCCTCGTACTGGGCCGTAAATTCTGGCACCAGAGAGGGGAACTGGGGCAGATAGGCCCCCAGCGCGATGGAAAAGACGCCTACCTTCGCTTTTGTGTTGACTAACATTGCATAACCTCCGTTTCACATTGGTTGAATTTCCGGAATGTCGAAGCTGCTGCGGATAGCATTTCGGGCCGCCTGTAAGCTGTCGAACTCGCCTGCCTGGATGAACTGCACCAGCAGGTTGCCGATGGCGGTGCCCTCCACCGGCCCGGCGTAGACAGGCAGCCCGGTGGCGTTGGCGGTCATCTGGTTCAGGTACATATCCTGACAGCCGCCGCCCACGATGTTGATGCTGGTGTAGGTCTTGCCGGTGAGCTTCTGCAAGTCGCGGATGGCCTCGGCGTAGCGGCGGGTCAGGCTGACGTAAACGCACTGCATGACCTCCCCCACCGTCTCCGGGACGGGCTGGCCGGTTTTCGCGCAGTAGTCCTTCACGGCCTGAATCATGCTGTCGGGAGCCAGGAACCCGGCGTCGTCCACATCCACCACAGAGGTGAAATCCTGTGCGCCCTTTGCGGCTTCGATGAGGTCGGGGAAACCCCACTGTTTGCCGCTGGCACTGTGGGCGGTCTTGCCCGCCACATAGTTGACCCCGTTCAGTTCCCGGCGGATGGACTGAATCATCCACAGGCCCATGATGTTTTTCAGGTAGCGGTAGCGGTACCATGCCCCGCCCTCGTTGGTGAAGTTCTGGACCCGGCTGGCCTCAGTGGTGATGGGCTGCTCGTTCTCCACCCCCAGCAGGCTCCAGGTGCCGCTGGAGAGGTACACCGCGTTGTCGTCCCTGGCGGGAACGGCGAGGAACGCCGAGCCGGTGTCGTGGGTGGCGGGGAGGACGACGGCAGCGTTGAAGCCCACCTCCCGCTGAATCTCCGGCAGCAGTTCCCCCACCGTCTCGCCGGGCATGGACAGGGGGCCGAACAGCCCCTCCGGCAGGCCCAGGGTGCGAATCAGGTCATAGCCCCAGGTTTTGGCGGCGGCTTTTACCAGGTTGGTGCTGGTGGCGTTGGTGTACTCCTGCTTTTTGACCCCGGTGAGCAGGAAGTGGAAGTAGTCCGGAATCATCAGCAGGCTCTCCGCCTGCTCCAGCTGCTCGGGGTGCTCCCGCTGCTGGGCCAGAAGCTGATAGACGGTATTGAAACTCTGCTTCTGGATGCCGGTGCGCTCGTACAGTTCGCTGGGGGAGACTTTTTCCTCCAGCACGCTGTCCATCCCCTGGGTGCGGCTGTCCCGGTAGGCGACAGCGTCCCCCAGAATCCGGTCATTCCCGTCCAGCAGGACGTAATCCACCGCCCAGGTGTCAATGCCGATGGTGGCCGGGATTTTTCCGGCGGCTTTGCAGGCTTTCAGGCCGCTGACGATGCCGTTCCACAGGTTGTCCAAATCCCAGCAGTCGTGGCCGTTTTTTCGCAGCTGTCTGTTGTCAAACCGGTAAACCTCCTCTAGGGTGATGACCCCGTCCTGCACGGAGCCGAGGATGTGCCGCCCGGAGGAGGCGCCGATGTCGATGGCCAGACAGTAGTTGCTCATGGGAATCCCTCCTTTTGCTTATTTGATACTGCTATTGTAGCGCCGCCGGGCAGAAAAAGGAAGGTCTTTATCAAATGAAATGAGGGACCTTATTTGCAAACGGGCGAACACTGTGGTATGATAGAGGTACCCTATCATCCGAGGAGGAATCCCCATGAACGAAGCTCTGCTCTCCCAGCTTCGCCCTGTCGCGGCGGAGGAACAGGCCATCCTGGACGGCAACCAGCGCATTCAGCGGGAGTTGTACACCTCCCGCCGGGAATTTGTGGTGGACAGCCGGAAGCTGCTGGAGAAGGGGCAGCTTATCGAAATCCGCCCCCACACCCGGTTCATCCACTTCCCCCGGCACCGGCACAACTATGTGGAGCTGGTGTATATGTGCTCCGGCACCACCCGCCACATCCTGAACGACACCGAGACCGTCACCCTGGAGGAGGGCGACCTGCTGTTCCTGAACCAGGGGGTGTACCACGAAATTTTACCTGCCGGGCGGGAGGACATCGCGGTGAACTTCATCATCCTGCCGGAGTTCTTTGACCGCGCCATCTCCATGATAGAGCGGGAGAACGTTCTGCGGGACTTCCTTCTCTCCACCCTGTCCGGGACAGGGACGGACGCCCACTATCTGTACATTCCGGCGAAGAACCTCCTGCCGGTGCAGAATCTGATGGAGAACATGGTGTGGACGCTGCTCCATGGCGGCAGCAACACCAACACCCTGAACCAGACCACCATGGGCCTGCTGCTGCTGAATCTCTCCCAGTACGCGGAGGCCATCAGCCGGGACGACCCCAATCAGCGGGAGCAAAATCTGGTGTTCCTGACCCTGAAATACATCGACACCCACTATAAATCCGGCACCCTGGCGGAGGTATCCGCCCAGCTGGGCTGCCCTACCTATGTTCTGAGCCGCCTGCTGACGAAGCGCGCCGGGGGCAGCTTTAAGGATTTGCTCCAGCAGCGGAAGCTCCAGCAGGCGGCCTACCTGCTGGCCAACACCCCCTTGACGGTGGAGGCCATTCTGGACAGCATCGGCTACCGAAACAGCAGTTACTTTTACCGCCGCTTCCGGGAGAAGTACGGCTGCTCCCCGGTGGACTACCGGAAGCGGGAGACGGAGAAAAAGTTTTAGATGCCGCAACCGTACCGCCCCGTTTTGCGTCTCTATCCATAGAACACAGAAAAGGAGGAATCGCTATGAAGAAGTATCTCGCCTGGCTGCCTGCCCTGGCCCTGCTGCTGATCCTGACGGGCTGCGGCAATATCCGCACTTCGCCGCCCGCTTTGACCGTCACGGCGGACAGCGGTACCTCAGTGGAGGCCATGCTGGGCACCTACTCCTGGGAGTACGAGGCCGGAGAAGAGTGGAAGGGCATTTCGTCCGATTCGGCCCACCCGCTCTGGTGTCAGGAATGGATGCCCGCCCTGGACGCCTCCGGCGAGACTGTCACCGTCAGCACGGAGGTTTCACCGGACAGCATCACCGTCCAGTGCTGGAGCGTGGACAACTGGTGCGCCGAAGACCTTCCCGACGGCGAAGCGGTGGAGACGGACGGCCTGACCTTCCCCCTCCGGGACGACGGGGACTATGTTTACGAGGTCACTGCCCGATGGAACAGCGCCGACAAGTGGAACGGCACCGCTTACTACTGCTTCTACACCGAAGGGGCTGACTGAACTGCCTGCGCCCAATGCAAAAATGGATGCAACACGCAAAAAAGAATCCCACCGGAACCGCATTGTTTCCGGTGGGATTTTGGCGTGGGTGGGGAACAAGGATTTCCCGGAAAATTTGCCCTCCATACTTGTATAGGGACAGGAGGTTTGCTATAATGTAACTTGGAAAAGCTTGACACGAGAGAAAGGAATGGCCTATGAACGAATTGAATCAAATCCTTGAATTTATCCTGAAATTCAGTGAGCGTATGCTGGTCAGCGGGGCGAACCTGGAGCGGCTGGACGACAGCGTTTACCGCATCTGCGACGCCTATGGCTGCCAGGATGTACAGTTTTTCTCACTGAACTGTTACATCAGCCTGAGCATGAAGGATGCCGAGGGAAACAAGGCTATGGGGCAGCGGTGCATCTGGAGCGGCACGGACACGCATCTGGAGAACCTCAGCAGACTGAACCAGCTATCCCGGCAAATCTGCGCGGAGCCGCCGGAACCTGCGGCCCTGGAGGGGCTGCTGAATGAGGCGGTGAACACAAAGGGCTACTCCCAGCCGATGCTCCTGGCGGGCTTCCTGCTGGCGATGGCGGGCCTGACCGGCGTGTTTGACGGCAGCCTGGGGGACTTGGTGGTCATCCTGTTCAACACGGTGCTGATGTTCCTGGCGGGGCTTTATCTGAAACGGCTCATCTTCAACAAGGTGGTGTTCAACGTCCTCTGCACCTTTGTGGTGGGCAGTATTGCCATCGGCGCGCAGGCAATCGGCCTGGCCAGCGACCTCTACACCGTGATGATTGTGAACAGCATGATGCTGATTCCCGGTATCCAGATGGTAAACTCCTTTCGGAACATTCTCTGCGGAAATGAGATCAACGGTTTGGTGGAGTTTTTCAAGGTCGTATTGGAGACGATGGCCATCGTCGGCGGTTTTATCCTGAGTATTTATCTGTTTGGGAGGACGATAGCATGATGGAAGCAATCAAATTAGTGTTCTGCTCTTTTTGCTCTTCCTTTGGCTTCGGCATTGTGTTCCGAATCGAACGGAAGTACCTGCTGGTTGCCGGACTCAGCGGCGCGCTGACCAGAATCGTCTATCTGGTGCTGCTGCAAATTACGCCGGAGCCCTTTATCTCCTGCTTCCTGGCGGCTGTGGCGGCGTCCATTTTCTCGGAATTTATGGCGTCCACCACGAAAACCCCTCCACCGTGTTTATCTACCCCTCCATCGTCCCGCTGCTGCCCGGCGGCACGCTCTATTATACCGTGGTCGGGCTGCTGCTCCAGGATACGGAGCTGGTCGCCACCAATGCGGCCCCCTGCCTCCACTCCCTGGCGGGGCTGGGCGTCGGCTTCATTATCATCTCCATCTTTATGCACTACAGGCGCACCTATCGGCACCGGATGAAGTGGAAGCTGCTGGGCCGCTTCGGGAAGAAGTCCAAAGTGTGACCCTTTCAACAATTTCGTGACAGCGTTGCCCCACTCTGCCGGAGGAGAGATACCCGGCAGGGTGGGGCCTGTTTTCCTTAGACAAGGAAGGTTGAAGGAACAACGTTTTGCCCTCCCGGGGGCTGACTACCGCCTGCTGACCCTTTGCGGTATCCTCCTCGGTCAGTGAGCCTTGCCAGCGTAGCTGGCTGCGGTTTTCGGCTAAAAATATGCCGCTGGCATATTTTCTTAACGCCGCAAACTCGCTCCGCCGAGAAAAGTAGCAAAAGAGGGCGGCTCAGGGAGGGGCTTCGGGG
>JAJQFX010000091.1 GCA_021200895.1 Clostridiales bacterium
GAGCGCCACCTTGCCAAGGTGGAGGTAGCGAGTTCGAGCCTCGTCTTCCGCTCCAGCTTAGAGGGTATCTGATACGTTCAGATACCCTCTTTCGTTTTGGCTATTTTCTCGAACTCGCTGCCTCCACCAAAATCCGCGTGTAACGAGGATTTTTGCAATCAGAGGTAACCGGTACCCGGAAAAGCCCCGGCTTTTCCGGGGCAGGAGGCGAGGGCGAGCCTCGTCTTCCGCTCCGTCGTCGGAGTGGACTCCACATCCCTCGCTTTCGTCTAAAGCCGAAAGCTCACTCATTCCGTCACTCCTCCTCTCCCCGCCAAACCCGCTTTGCTGGGCTTTGGCGGGGTTTGCGTTGTCCTCTGCGTTTGTGCTATTCCTCGAACTCGCTGCCTCCACCAAAATCCGCTTGTAACGCGGATTTTTGCAATCAGAGGGAACCGGAAAAGCCCCGCTTCTATGGGACATGAGAAAAATAAATTCCGCAGCGCAGGCGCTCTTCCCTTTCCGGCAAAGGCGTGTTATACTAAAGGATAGTAAAATCGAATCCTGTCAAGGAAGGAGCGGAGATTTGCCATGGTGAATTGGGAGCAGCTACAGGCGATGTGCAGCCGATGCCAAAAATGCAGCCTGGCCGACACCCGCCACAACGTGGTGTTCGGCGACGGCAACCCCAACGCAGACCTCATGTTCGTGGGAGAAGGCCCCGGCGAGCAGGAGGACTTGACCGGTATCCCCTTTGTGGGGGCGGCAGGGCAGCTGCTGGATCAGATGCTGGCCATCATCGACCTGGATCGCAGCCAGTACTACATCGCCAACATCGTCAAGTGCCGTCCGCCCAGGAACCGCGACCCCCAAAACATCGAGCAGGACGCCTGCATCCCCTATCTCCGCGCACAGGTGAAGCTAGTGCGGCCTAAGATAATCGTCTGCCTGGGCCGCATCGCCGCCCAGCGGCTGATCGACCCCAACTACCGCATCACCCGGGAGCATGGCCAGTGGGTGCAGAAGGGCCAGTTCTGGATGACGGCCATCTATCACCCCTCCGCCCTGCTGCGGGACGTGAACAAGCGCCCGGAGACCTTTGACGACCTCATCGGCATCCGGGAGAAGGTGAAGGAGCTGTCCCCGGAGACGTACACGGCAAAGCAGCCGTGAGGATGGAGCCGTCTGCCGCGCATCCAGGAGGAAGGGAGGAATCGCTTTGCCGGAACGATTGAATTTCACAATAGAGACGAAACAGGCCCTCATCGACGCCGTGCAGACCGTCGGCATCCTGCCGCTGTTCCGCAACGCCCTCCCCGGCTTCTCTGTGGAGGAGCACGCCGCGCCCTCCGCGTGGTTCTCCGAGGAACCGGGGGTGTGGGAGTGGAAGGGCCCGGTTATCCAGGAGGCGGGCTGCGCCTACGGGAAATTCTTTGGGAACAAGGCGGCCTTTATCAGCGCGGAGTGGTTTCCCGACTTTGCCAACTACCGCCGGGACGGGTACGACTTCGACGCCCGGTTCGACGACGGCCTGGCTACCTACAAGGACAAGCAGCTCTTTGACCTGCTGGAGGCCCATGCGCCCGTGCTCTCCAAAACGCTGAAGCGGGCGGGCAACTACAGGAAGGGCGGCACAACAGGCTTTGACGCCTCCATGAATCGCTTGCAGGCCCAGGGCTACGCAGTCATCAGCAACTTCGTTTACATGAAAGACCGGTATGGGAAGGAGTACGGCTGGGGCGTGGCGGAGTATTCCACGCCGGAGCAGTTCTTCGGAGATGCGTTCACAAACGCTGTCTATCAGCGCCAGCCGGAGGAATCCTATCAGCGGCTGCTGGCGCATCTGCACAGTCTTTTGCCGGACGCTTCGGAGCAGGCGCTGCGCAGCTTTCTCCAGTAACGGACGGGCAGCACGGCAGGCCCTATGCTGTCGGTTCAATCAGAACCAAAATCATCAAAAGGGCAAACGCAATCAGAATATCGTACAGGACAATGCCGAGCCACCGCAGGAGCGGGTTCCGGCTACGGGTCAGCGGCATATGGGCCTGGACGCCGCAATAATCTGCGGAGAAAAATATCACCGCAAGCCCAATCAAAATCACTGTGACCCGATTCATGGCCAGCGCCAGGGGCGTCGCCGCCTCCACCTCCATACACAGGGCAACCGCAAAGAGGAGGACATACCCCACCGTTGCAAACAGCATATGCGGAATAGAGCCGCTGCGGAATCCCGGCGGCAGGTAGCGCCGCCAGGTTCGGGTGTATGGGGCATCCTCCCGTTCGGAAGCGTCTGATTGTACGCCTTTTAGCTCGTGCATCAGCTCGTCCACGCTGGCATAGCGGTTGGCAGGGTCAAGTTCCGTGCATTTGTGCACGATGTGGCCCAGCCTGCCCTTGACCGCCGCCTCTGTGGGCATCCTTCCTGTTATCAGCACGTTCAGCAGCACGCCGATTGCGAACAGGTCGCTTTGGACACCGGACGGCGCGAACCCGTATTGCTCCGGCGCGGCGAAGCCCGCCGTACCCAGTAAGGTGGTGTCCCGGGGCTGGTTTGGCGTCTCGTATTTCGCCGCGTTCATGTCCAGCAGCTTTATCACGCCGTCCGGAGACACCATAACGTTAGATGGCTTGATGTCCCGATGGATGATGGGCGGCGTCCTGTGGTGCAGTTCGGAAACGATTTGGCAAAGCTGCAACGCATAGTTTACCGCCAGCCCCTCCGGCAGGAGGCCATTTTGCGCCACCAGTTCCTCCAGCGTGTCGCCATGGATGTACTCCTCAATGACAATCAGTTCGGCGTTATCCTCCACAAGGAGCGCGATGCGGGGAACATTGCGCACCGGCGCGGCCTGTAATGACCGGTAGACCTCCAAATGATACATGGAAAGCCGTTTCCTGACAAAGAACTTCTTCGTTTCCGTATGCTGAACCAGCTGAACGGAATGGCCTGCATTGATGTCCGCCACAGGCTTGTAATAGGACAGCGCCAATTCGTCTGAGAGCATCATGGGCAGCACCCCCTCCCCTATTCGTTATTCGTCGTTTTTTGCATTATATCACGTTTATTCCAAAGAGAAAAGAGGAAACCTAATTGGACGCCAAAGAGCAGAAGGCGACAGACGCCTTAGACCGCGTCTTGCAGCAGCTGGGCCCTGATGAGGTCGACGCCTACCTGGATACCTATACAGACAGCCTTGTCCATGAGGAGCATCCCTTCTCCGGCTATCTGCGGGCGCGTATCAAGGAAAAGGGACTGACCCAGCGGGAGGTCTTTGAACGTGCGGATTTGCCGGATCGATACGGCTACCGGCTTTTGACCCAGGAAAAGAACACCAAGCAGCGGGATTACATTCTCCGCCTCTGCTTCGGCGCAAAACTCAGCTTGCAGGAAACCCAGCGTGCGCTGAAGCTGTACGGGATGTCGGAGCTGTACGCCAGGATTCCCAGGGACGCGGTATTGATGATCGCGCTGAACCGTGAGGTATATGAAATCGACAAGGTCAACGCCTTGCTGTCCGCCCACGATATGGCCCCGCTGAAAAGCATTTCCTACGCTGGATAAGCGTTTTCCCGACCTTTCCCCCGTTTTGGGGGGTTGCGATTGGAGCTGTCGGATGCTACAATTTTTCCATCATTTATGTGCCCTGCATCGGGATGCAAGGCGCGAGGAGGAGAATATTGTGGCAAAACAGAAACCAGCGACAAAGCTATGCAAGCATTGTAAAACGGAGATACCCTATGACGCAAAGGTATGCCCTAACTGTAGGAAAAGAGTGAAGGGCGGCAAGGCGAAATGGGTCGTCGTCGCGATTATCGTCATCCTCTTTTTTGCGGTGATAAGCGCTTCCGGCGGCGATGGGGACAGCGGCTCCGTTACGAAGGTGGGAACCGTCAGTGACGGCGCATCCTCCGTTTCGTCAGATAGCGGAGAGGCGGAGGCTGCCGCTGCCAGTGAGAGCGCTTCCTACGAGGGCGCTGCGGCTGAGGTGCAGACAGACTACCATGTGGGCGACATTTTGATGGATGGCGACATGAAAATCGTCTATATGTCCAGCGGCGTATATGCGGAGGAAAACAAATACTCACAACCTGAGGAGGGCTATCAGTACATCTACCTCCAGTTCGCCTTTGAGAATCAGTCCGACACGGACGACGCCTCCATCAACTATTACAGCTTTGACGGCTACGCGGACGGCTATAGCGTCGATATGTACTACGGCGGCGAAGAGAGTTTGTCCGCCACCCTCTCCGCTGGGCGCTCTACCTCCGGGTATATTTACTTCACCGTGCCGGAGGACGCGCAGAAAATCGAGGTAGAGTACACGACCAACTACTTCACGGGGGATAAAATCACCTTCCTGTATGAGGGTGAGCAGGATTCCGGCTACGTCCTGGAGGGCGACGCAACGGCCACGGAGGACACCTTCGCGGTGGGCGATGTCATCGAGGCAGGCAGATTGACCATCACCTACCTCTCCTGTGAGGTGGGCACCAGCTACAGCGAGTACAACCAGCCCGCCAGTGGATACCACTACGTCACCTGCACGCTGGAATTTGAGAACACCGGCGACAGCGATGAATATGTCAGCATCTATGACTTTGACTGCTATGCCGATGGGCTGAACTGTAGCCAGAAGTATTATCGGGAGGACGCGCTCAGCGCCACCATTTCTTCCGGACACAAGGCCAAGGGCACCGTCACCTTTGAGGTATCCGATGAGGCCAGCGTGGTGGAGGTCGAATACCTGACAAACTATTGGACCTCGAACCGAATCGTGTTCAGCTGCAACGATTGATGCCAACGCATATGCAGACCCCCGGCGGGGCTTCCTGGGAAGCTGCGCCGGGGGTTCTCTGCGGTTTGGTTGGGCTGCACACCGGGATTCCAGGCAAAGCGTAACGCTGGAGGGCGGGGTCAGGAGGTCAGCTTGAGGAAAATTTCACGAATCGAACAGGATGCTGTCTTTCTTTTCTCATTCCGACATGGTATACTGATTATTGTATGCAAGTACAAATCGGAATATGTGGAGGCGACAGTAATAAAATGAAAAACACCATCTGCGAAAAACTCATGTGGTCAGCGATGACCCCAACTATGTTCAAGTATATTAGTGAAAATTGTGGAGAGGTAGATATTTCTGCTGTTAAGAAAACTGCCCACAGAAATTACAAAGCAATGGTCAATAGAACTCCCGACATTGGCAGCTTCATGAAAAACACACTTCGTGTTTCACTTGCTGGAGGCATTGTCTGGCTATCCGTCTATGAC
>JAJQFX010000255.1 GCA_021200895.1 Clostridiales bacterium
GGCATGAAGCGCGTGGGGGAGAAGCAGCACGACCACGCCTCCGCCGTCTTTTACGCTGCCGGGGACAGCCGCTTCCCCACCTGCCAGTCTGCGCCGCAAATCGCCTTCGGGACGAATTACCTCCTGGCGGAGTATGAGGAGGGGGCCGAAACGCTGCTGCCCATGATTCCGGAGCATCCCTTCGGGCCGCCGGAGCGGTGCTATTACACGGAGATTTCCAACGAGCCCGGCGTGGTGGTGCATCCCTACGGAGCGGGCAAGGCGGTGTATCTGCCCTGGATGGCTGGTACCTTCTACTGCCAGGAGGGCTACCAGAACACCCTGAACGTCATGCTGGACGTGATGCACAGCCTTTGCGGTCAGGCCAGCCTCGCCCCCGACCTCCACCCCACGGTGGAACTGACCTGGAAAAAACAGGGCGACAGCCGGATGTTGCAGCTGGTGAACGGCTCCGGCTGCTTTGCCAACAGCTATTTCCCGCCGATTCCCATGACGGCGCTGCGCTTCGTCCTGCCGGGGCGGTATTCCGGCGCGGAGGCCTATCACGGCGGTACAGTCACCATAGAACCTGCCGGGGACAGCACAGCCCTTGTGCTGGACCGGCTGGAGGAATATGAAATCATCAAACTGGAGGTAGCAAAATGAAAATCGGACTCATCGGCCTGGGCATTATGGGCAAGCCCATGGCGAAAAACATCCTGAAGGTGGGCTATGACCTGACGGTGTGCAACCGCAGCAAGGCCCCTGTGGAGGAGCTGGCGGCCTGCGGCGCAACGGCGGGCACCTACCGGGAAATCGGCGAGGGCTGCGACGTGGTGCTGACCATGCTGCCCAACTCCCCCCAGGTGAAGGAGGTCATGCTGGGGGAGGGCGGCGTCGCCCGGTATATGCACGAAGGGCAAATCTTCATCGACATGAGCTCCATCAACCCCGTGGCCAGCAAGGAGATTGCCGCCGTCCTGGCGGAAAAGGGGGTGGAGATGCTGGACGCCCCCGTCTCCGGCGGCGAACCCAAGGCCATCGATGGCACGCTGAGCTTCATGGTGGGGGGCAAGCAGGAGGTCTTTGACCAGTGCAAGGCGCTGCTGCTGACCATGGGCTCCTCCGCTGTCCGCTGCGGCGAGGTAGGGGCAGGCAACACCACGAAGCTGGCAAACCAAATCATCGTGGCCTGCAACATTCAGGCTCTGGCCGAAGCGCTGACCCTGGCCCAGAAGGCGGGGGTGGACCCGGCGCTGGTGTTCCAGGCCATCCGGGGCGGGCTGGCAGGCTCCACCGTCATGGAGGCCAAAGCCCCCATGATGCTCGCCGGCAACGACCAGCCCGGCTTCAAAATCGACCTGCACATCAAGGATTTAAACAACGCCCTGGACTGCGCCCACAGCGTCGGCGCACCGGTGCCCATGACGGCCCAGGTGCAGGAGGTTTTGCAGTGGATGCATCACCACCAGGGAGGCCAGAAGGACCACAGCGCCATGGCGCAGTACTATGAATCCCTGGCCGATATCAAAATCGGGCGGGAACAGTGACCGTCTGCAACATCATCTAAAGAAAAAGGAGGACATCATGGAAGACAAAACGCTGCAAAAGAAGGGGCTTCTCGGCAATTTCCTGAACGGGAAATTCTGGGATTCCAAATCCACCTCTGCCAACGTGACGAAGCGGGAGCTGTGGCTGGGCTATGTGGCTGGCCCCTTCGGCGTCATGCTGCTGCAATCCATCGTCAACAGCTATTTTAACCAGTACCTGACCGACGTGCTGGGCTTTACCGTCAGCCGGGGGGCCTGGATTGCCCTCTTCATGGTCTGGTTCCCCATCCTGAGCAAGCTCATCGACGCGGTCACCAACCTGCTGATGGCGAAGCTGCTGGACCTGACCACCTGTCGCCAGGGCAAGCTCCGCCCCTGGTTCATCCTGAGCCTGCCCATCGTTGTGGTCAGCATCCTCCTGATGTTCTGGATTCCGGTGCAGAGCGTGGTGGCGCAGGCGGTGTGGATCGTGATTTCCTACAACCTGTTCTACTCCGTGGGCTACACCATGTGGTATATGGCCTATGAGATGAGCGCCTCCCTCTCCACCAGAAACGTCAAGCAGCGCTCCACCAACTCCATGGCCGGTCAAATCACCAAAAACATGGGCACCGGCATCATCTCCATCACCTTCCCCCTGATTCTCACCGGGGTTTGCGGCCTGGTGGGCGGCGAAAATCAGCAGGGCTACCTGCTGACCATGGCCATCATCTGCTGCATCGCCGTGCCGCTGACCTTCCTGCAATACTTCTACACCCGCGAGCGGGTCACCGAGGAGCGCCGCAACCAGTTCCAGGGCAGCACAGAGGTCAAGAAGGTGGAGGAAGCCAGCTTCCTGACCCAGCTGAAAGCCTGCCTGAAGGATAAGTACTGGATTATGCTGGTGGTGATGATTCTGACTTACCAGGTGCTGAACGCGCTGAAGAGCGTCTCCCAGGTCTACTATTCCGGCTGGGTGGTGCAGGGCAACTCCTACGGCACCTATGCCACCATTCAGGCCAGGTTTACCATGATTGCCATGGCCCCCATGGGGCCGGCCCTCTTCGTCGTCGTCCTCATGATTCGCAAGCTGGGCCGCCGCGTCACCATGATTATCGGCGGCGTGATGAGTATGTTGGGCTCCGGCGTCGCCTTTATGATGGCGGGCAACACCGCCGCAGTCTACGGCGGAACCGCCATCAGCGGCATCGGCACCATGTTCTTCATGTACAGCATGAACACCTTCATCGGCGACTCCATCGACCATGTGGAGTACAGCCAGGGCATCCGGGCCGAGGGCATCACCGCCGCGCTGGTGGGCTTCGTCCACAGCTTCTCCAACGGCATCGAGTACATCCCTGCCCAGGAACTTGAGCGGATGGAGAAGGAGGCCCAGAAGGCCGAGGCGGAGGAGAACCGGATTCGGGAGTTGAAGGAATACTGCGCCAAGCACGGCAAGGACTTCGACGCCGAAAATCAGAAGGTCCTCGACAAGCGGGCGAAAAAGGCCGCAAAGAAGGCCGCCAGAAAGGCCCGTAAGAAGTAAACCAACCATTTTCCCGGCTACGCAACAGCTAGCCGGGAAAATGCCGTTTACATTGGCAGAGAGATAGATTATACTATAAATATAGGGAAAAACCGACAGGAGGGCGCAGGATATGTACGATTCCGCTGATTTAAACGCATTCCGGACGCTGGTGGGCAGCTGCTGCCCAGTCTGGCACTGGGTCATCGGCCCGGACTTCCGGCTTCTGGAAAGCGACTGCCCGGCCCCTGACGCCTTCCTGTACCTGCTCACCGGCAACGGCCATGAGGATGTCATCATCAGGCACTGGGAAAAGGGCGGCAAGCCGCTTATCCTGACCATCCAGCCGCTGCTGAACTGGCTGATTGCCTTTGAGGCCGCAGGCGGCGCGTTGCACGCCATTCATGCGGTGGGCCCCTTCTTCTCCGTAGTCAACGAGAGCAAAAATCATGCCAAAATTCTGAAAGACCCGTCTTTAACTGAGTCAGACCGGGCCGTGGTGGGCCAATGGATTGGGGAGCTGCCCGGCGTCGCCCCCGCTGTGGCCGTTTCCTGGGCCCAGATGCTCCATTACTGCCTGGCAGGGGAGAAAATCACGTCAAAGGATGTAGGCGGCTACCTCAGCGAATCCCCGACGAGACAGCCGAGGACGCACCTGACGGTGGACCCCTTTGACAAGCAGACCGGCAACTGGGAATTTGAACAGGAGCTGCTGGAGAAGATTCGCAAGGGCGACCTGTCTGTGATGGATACCATTGCGCGGGCCAACGCCCACACCCCCAAGGCCATGCCCCAGGAGACGATAGAGGATTACCGCCAAATGGAGCATTTGCTCCTGACGCTGGTGTCCCGGGCGGCGGTGGACGGCGGTATGCCCCAGAAATCCGCCTTCTCCCTGTGTACGGAGTACCGGGAGAAGCTGAACCTCTGCGAGACCTTCGGAGAGATAGTCGTCCTCACCAACCAGATGCTGGAGGATTACGCACAGCAGGTCCACCGGGCCCAGCAGCTGGCCACCTGCTCCGCCCGCATCCGGCTGGTCTGCGAGTACATCTCCAACCACCCGGAGGAAAAGCTGACGCTGGAGCTGCTGGCCCAGAAGGCGGGCTATACCCAGACCTACCTGTCCCGGCGGTTCCGGCAGGAGATGGGGATGTCCATTGTGGATTACATCCGCCAAATCCGTCTGGAGCGAGCGCAATACTGGCTGACCTATACGGATAAGACCATTGAGGAGATCTCCGACGCGCTGGGCTTTGGGAATCGCAGCTATTTTTCAAAATCCTTTCGGGACGACACAGGGGTCACCCCTACAGACTACCGGAAGCAGCACCAGAAGGCGTGAGGAGGGCTTATGAATCAAATGCTACGTCAGGACGCGGAAATCATTGCCCGGGCCGCCATCGACGCCGTCAAGCCGGACAGGGCAGTGAAAGCCGCCCTGGCGGACTTTGCCCCCGCCGGGCGGCTGTACCTCTTCGCCGTGGGCAAGGCGGCCTGGCAGATGGCCAAGGCCGCCCTGGAGCTGCCCGGTATCCGGCCAGATGGGGGCATCGTGCTGACAAAGTACGGCCATGTGGAGCGCCCGCTGGAACACGTCCTCTGCCTGGAGGCGGGGCATCCGGTGCCGGACGGCAACTCCTATGCGGGCACCCAGGCCATCCTGGACATGAGCAAGGACTTGCGGGAGACGGACACGGTGCTGTTCCTCCTCTCCGGCGGCGGCAGCGCCCTGTTTGAACAACCCCGCATCGCCCCGGACCGGATGGAGCAGCTCCCCAGGCTGCTGTTGGCATCCGGCGCGGACATTACGGAAATCAACACCATCCGCAAGCGGCTCTCCCTGGTGAAGGGCGGGCAGTTCGCCGCCTGGTGCGCCCCGGCGAGGGTCTATACCGTGGTGCTCTCTGACATTCTGGGGGGCCCCCTGGACATGATTGCAGGCGGACCCACAGTGTCGGACGCCAGCACCGCCCGGCAGGCAGCCGCCATCGCGGAAAAATACAGCCTGCCCCTGACGGCGGAGGAACGGCTGCTCCTGCGCGCCGAACTGCCCAAAGCCCTGCCCAACGCCGAAGCCCATATCATCGGCAGCGTCCGGCAGCTGTGCGGGGCGGCCATGTCCGGCTGCGCCGCCATGGGGTATGAGCCGCATCTGCGGAACGACCGGCTGGCCTGCGAGGCCAGG
>JAJQFX010000299.1 GCA_021200895.1 Clostridiales bacterium
TTATAGCATATTTGAGGCTGATGCGGTTAGGCCAGATTAAATCAGAGGTTCCTTAAGAATATAATCCCCATCTTGAACCGCAACAATTAAGTAATCACCTAATTTTTTTTGCGTTTTCGAATAGTTTGTAATGTCCGTAATGAAAATAATCGAATACTCCAACTGTTAAAACTTTAATCATAACCTTTTTCCTTTCTTCTTACTGATTGACTATAAATTTATTACTGCAAGAAACTAATTGCTTAATTGTCGACTGTAACGGGTCACAAATTTTCTTATTAGGTATACATCCTCTTTCAACACATGCTTGATACAAAATCGGTAGTTCTGTACATCCAAGGATTACATAATTATTCTGAAATGATTCAATAAATTTAGCGAATGCATCTATAACTTCCTCTGATATCTTGTTTTGCTTCACGCTCTCAATAAAATATCTAATTTCCCCGTACTGTTCTTTAGTAGGGGCATCAATTGCTATGCTATAGCCATCAAAAACAGACTGATAAATACAAGTATCCAATGTTCCCTCTGTTGCAATCAATCCGCACCTTGCAATCTTTTTTTCATGAAGTTCTTTCGCGCATGAATCAATAATATTTATAAATTTAGTTTCCGAATCAGGTACATTCGAAATAATATCCGGCAAAAAAACATGCGACGTATTACAGGCAAGTACTATGTAATCAACTCCACATTGAATCATATGTTCGGTTGCAGTACTTAAATCTTTTACCAATTCATTCCTATTTTCATTGTACAAAATTGCTCTTACCCTTGACGGCATAGTACAGTAATTATCGAGGATAATCCTGGGCCTGTCCCATTCTTTTTCTCCAGGAAAAGCATCTACTAGGCGCTTAAAAAAATTGACAGTAGCGTACGATCCCATGCCGCCTATGATACCTATTACCATATTATTCATGTAGAACTAGCCTCCAAAAACTATTATTTTTAATGCAATACATTTATAATCAAAATTGAATGTATAAAGTGATGTTTTACACTGTGATTTCACCGCAAAAGATTATTCAGAAATCAAAAGTTATAGAAATCTATCAGTGAGTTAATGGAATGAATACCATAATTCTGAGGAATGTTACATTCGCCAACGTCCCTACCACACAACCTCATGCTGTCATCGTAATATTCTTTATTTGCCAACTCACAGTACCACTGGAGTACTTTAGTAGACAAAGGAACGTCTATTCCAATAATTTCAGCAAGACCGTTTACTATTGCAAGTCTGTATGGGAAACTCTCCGTAAAATATCTTGATTTTATATCTAGCACATATTTTCCATTTGTATTTTTCCTCAGCGGCCCCTTTATATCACGAAAAGAACGAATAGATCTTAATTTCTTTGTTAACATTTCTGGGGTTGGCGATTCATAATGTATGGGATACGGCACTACCTCTCTCATATCAATCCCTAAGACAGTTAATTTAGCGCAAACTCTATGTAACTCGAGGTCTAATTCATAGCATATTACAGAATCTTCATCAGTCCAATCTCTATAAAAATATGGGCTACTATCATATTCGTCGGATATATTACAATCCTTATACATTGAAAAAAGCCTTGAAATATGTAGAGTTGGGGTTAGTCCATGCATCCACAATACCCGCGCCATCGCTCGCCGCGCACTCCCCTGGCGTCAGCGCCACAGCATCTGCCGCAACGCGGCACAAGGCTTCCAAGCGCGTCCGGGCGTCCGACGCTCCCTGCCGAGCTATTCGCCCTGCCCGGTCAGCACGGCCTTAACTGTCTTAAAAATGATTTTCCAATCCACCCAGAAGTTGCGCTCCTGGATGTACTGAATGTCCAATGCCATCCAATCCTCAAATGAAATTTCGTTCCGGTTCGGCTGAATCTGCCAATAACAGGTCAGCCCCGGCGTCACATACATCCGCTGCCGCTGATAGCTGTCGTACATCTCGACCTCTCGGGGCAGCGCCGGACGGGGGCCTACGATGCTCATGTCGCCTTTCAGGATGTTCCAGAGCTGCGGCAGCTCATCAATGCTGGTGCGCCGCAGAATGTGCCCCACTCTGGTGATGCGGGGGATCATTCTTGATTTTAAACGCAGGCCCGTCCTTCTCATTCTCATCCAGAAGCTCCTCAAGCCGCTCCTCCGCATCCATATACATACTGCGGAATTTGTAGAGCTGAAAGGGCTTGCCATTTCTGCCGCAGCGGGTCTGCTTAAAAATGGGGCTTCCATGGGGGTCGTCTATGTAAATCACCAGCGCCACCAGCAACAGGAACGGCCACAAAATCAACAGCGCAATGGCGGAAAAGAGAATATCCTGTCCTCTCCGAAGCACCCAATAGCGGCGTTTACGATACAGCTCTGCTTTGCGGCCCAGAACCACTTCATCATGTTGCGATGCATTTTCTGCGTTCTTTAACATTGAAGCCTCCATACTCTCTCATCCTCCGCACTCTTCTCCGAACCTACTCCTGCTCACTCATTCAGCGTCCCGGGTTTCAAGCACTGCCTCTTTTTCCAAAATCTCCGTGCGCAGCGCCTGTTGCTCCGCATCGGAAGCTGCTTCCACAGCGGCATCAAAGGTTGTGAGCGTCACAGTATCGCTTTCCTGCAAAGCGTCCACCAAGTCCAGATAACTTTCCAGCTGGCCATTGTCTGTCACCTGAGCAACCAGGACTGCGCCAGGATACGCCCGCAGCTCGTCCAAAATTTCATCGGCCTGGGATTCCTCCGAAACCGGGATACCTACCACTTTCAACAGGGTACTCTCGTTATCGTCCTCTGCCGCATCCTCCGGATAGTAACGAATCGTGGTAAACCCAAGTTCTTCCAAAATCTCGTCATATGCGGGCAGGTATTCCCCTTCCCGGAAGCAATAAATCGTAGGCGATACACCTGAGCGAACCCGAATCCGCCCCAGATAGGTCTCCAGCCGTGCCTGCCAGGCAGCTACGACTTCCTCCTGGGTTCCCGTTAATTCCAGCGTACTGTCTCCGCCTACAGCATAACTCCAGCCCGCGCTCATCAGTTTCGAGAACTCCGTAGTTTGAATCCTGCCGTTGTCACCGGTCAGCCAGCTGTTTGTGAACACGATTGTGCCGGTAACTCCCTCTTCAGCCAGGGCCGGATAAATATCGCTGTACACAAGCTCGGACAGCTGGTCAAAGCAGAGGGCCACGCTGGTCGCTTCACACTGCTGATACAGCTCCTCCAGCTCCGCTTCCAATGCCGCAGTCTGGTCTTCCAGGGATTCTGCGCTGCTCTCTGCATCATCCTCGGCAATGGCTTCCGATTTTTCAGGCTCCGCCTCGCTGGAACCCGCCGCGTTCAGAACGGCAACGGAGCGCTCCGCTTCGCTGCCTCCGTTCAGCGTCGCCATCAGCGCTGGGTAATCCACCAGCACCAGATAAGCGGCTAACACCACTGACAGCAAGCACGGAATCACCCTTCTTGCTCGCTTCATGCTCTTCTCTCTCCTTTGCCCTGGGCTGCCCGAAAAACTCTTCGGCTCTGGCGGTTCACTTCTTCACAGTACTCCGCCAGCTTGCCCGACTCTAACTCCTGGAGTGCAATCCCCAGGTTGGGCGGGCGCCTGTCCAGGCTGTGTGTATCAGACCCCATCACCTGAACAACGCCCTGCTTCAGCATCTTCCGCGCCATTCTGCGGCTCCGTGGGGCCAGAAAGACCTCCGCATTCATCTGAATCAACACGTCCATATCCAGCAGGCTGGACATGGTGCGTTTATCCTGCATCTGCCAGTACCGCTCCACATGGGCAATCACCGGGATGACCCCCCGGACGCTGCGCATCGCCTGCACGTCCCGCAGGACGCTGGGCGCCCACTTGGAAAAGGGCATCTCCAGCAGCAGATACCGGGACTTGCCCAGGCACAGCTCTTGCAGCCGTTCCTCATAAATCAGGCCGGAATGGTATGCGACCTCCGCCCCCAGGCACAACTCCGGGGTGGGAATTTCCTCTTTTTCAAGGTACGCCATCAGAGATTGATAGGCCGCCTCCCTCCGTTCCAGGAAGCTCCCCACCGTCTCCTTCGGGTAATAGTGAGAGGTGGCCATCAGGCCGGCAACGCCCTGCTCCACACTCAGCCGCAGCGCTTCGGCGGCGCTTTCACAGCTTTGATAGCCGTCGTCCATCCCCGGCAGAACATGGCTGTGCAGGTCGTAATAGTGCCCCTCACTTTGCATAGCTGCTATAGTAGCCATGATAGTACTTCTTGCCGCTGGCCGGGGCGTTGGCATAGATGAAGCCCAGCACCTTTGCATCGGCAAACTTGAGCTGATTCATCATGGCGCTGATGGCCCGATACTGGGAGTGTCCATGCTTGATCACCAGCAGGAACCCATCGATATATTTTGCCAAAATCAGGCCGTCCGCCACCGTCGTCACCGGGGGCAGGTCGATGAAGATATAGTCATACTTCTTCCGCACCGTTTCCAGCAGCTGCTCCATCTGCTCGGACTCCAGCAGGCTGGTGGGGTCAGGCGGAATGGTTCCCGCAGGGAGTACGTCAATATGCATATCCTCCACGGTTTGAATCGTCTTGTCCAGGGTGTTCTCTCCCACCAGCACGTTGCTCAGGCCCGGCTGGCCCACTACGTTCAGCTTGGTGGCAACAGTGGGCAGGCGCATATCGCAGTCCATCAGCAGCACCCGCTTCCCGATTTGACCAAAGGATACCGCCAGGTTCACTGTATTCATGCTCTTGCCTTCGCTCTGAGCCGAACTGGTAATGCCAATACACTTGGTCGTGCCGCCGGGCATAGAGAACTGCACGTTCGTCCGCAGCGCCTTATACGCCTCCTGGATAGAAAAGGCGGAATCCTCACGGAGCAGAAACTCGGCGCTGT
Organism: Clostridiales bacterium; assembly: GCA_021200895.1. Taxonomy (GTDB): domain Bacteria; phylum Bacillota; class Clostridia; order Oscillospirales; family Oscillospiraceae; genus Onthomonas. Next base: position 4,861 of record JAJQFX010000299.1, read on the forward strand.
CCTCATCACGCTTCTTATTCTTTTTCTTTCCAAAAATAGCCATTTACTCAGCGCCTCCCTTCCGCTTCTGCGCATAGCCGTAGCCATAACCATAACCGTAGCCATAGCCATAGCCCTGCTTTTCCGTGGATGCCAGGTCAGGAATGACACCTACCACGCTGACGCCGAATCGCTTCTCGATTTCCTGCTCATCCTTCACGGTGTCATCCAGCAGCTCCCGCAGCACAATCACCGCAGCCGCCAGGACTGCGCCCAGGAGGAACCCTGAAGTGATAAACTAAAACTGGACACGGAGGGGGTAGAAATTGGACACGGTT
>JAJQFX010000280.1 GCA_021200895.1 Clostridiales bacterium
AGGCAACAGACGATGTGACTTGATACCTGCTGAGACTGCCGCCTATGGCGGCTGGGTAACATTCTGCTTTTCCTTCGGTCGTGCTAATCTGAGTTTCAGTGTGGAAACGCACTCTTCCTTAGGAAAACGAAAATAAATCCTTACGTTGATGGCGTTGTCTGAAAAGGTAGGGAGCGAAGCGGAACTGCCGCTTGACGGCAGAGGGCGGTTCTCTTTCAATAAGGAACATCACCCCCGCCAGAACGAACTTCCCCAGCCCCACGCAAAAAACGGCGGCGCACCCCAATGGGATACGCCGCCGTAAACCGTTTTTGCGGACGGACAAGGCGATTACAGCCGGGCCTTCAGCTCCGCGCCCAGCTCCTCATAGCCGGGCTTGCCCAGCAGGCCGAACATATTCTTCTTGTAGGCCTCCACGCCGGGCTGGTTAAAGGGGTTGACCCCCAGCACATAGCCGGAGATGCCGCAGGCCAGCTCGAAGAAGTAAATCAGCGCGCCGGTGTTGTAGGCGTCAATGGTCTCCACATTCACCACGATGTTGGGGACGCCGCCGTCCACATGGGCCAGACGGGTACCCAGCATGGCCTGGTCGCAGACGAACTTCAGATTCTTCCCGGCCAGGAAGTTCAGGCCGTCCACATTGTCCGCGTCCTCACCGATGACCACCTCGCCGTGGGGCTTCTGGAAGTTCACGATGGTCTCGAACATGATGCGGGAGCCCTGCTGGATGAACTGACCCATGGAGTGCAGGTCGGCGGTGAACTCCACAGAGGCGGGGAAGATGCCCTTCAAATCCTTGCCCTCGCTCTCGCCGTAGAGCTGCTTCCACCACTCGGTCATAAAGCGGAAGGAGGGCTCATAGCTGCCCAAAATCTCCACGCTCTTGCCCGCCTCGTACAGGGCGTTCCGGGCGGCAACGTACTGGAATACGGGGTTATCCATGCTCTTGACGGAGAAGGCGTTCATGGCATCCGCCGCGCCCTGCATCAGGGCCTCAATGTCAATGCCCGCCACAGCGATGGGCAGCAGGCCCACGGCGGTCAGCACGGAGAAGCGGCCGCCCACGTCGTCAGGTACCACGAACTCCTCATAGCCCTCCACGTCGGCCAGGCCCTTCAATGCGCCACGGGCCTTGTCGGTGGTGGCGTAAATGCGCTTGGCGGCCTCTTCCTTGCCGTATTTGGCCTCCAGAGCGGCCTTGAAGATGCGGAAGGAGACGGCGGGCTCGGTGGTGGTGCCGGACTTGGAGATGATGTTGATGGAGAAATCCCGGTCGCCGATGAGCTCCAGGGTCTCCAGCACGGCATCGGTGGACAGGGTGTTGCCGGCGAAGTAGATGTCCGGGGTATCCTTCTTTTTCAGGTTGTAGTTGGGGCTCTTGATGAGATCCACCACGGCCCGTGCGCCCAGGTAGGAGCCGCCGATGCCGATGACCACCAGGGCCTGGGAGTCGGACTGGATCTTCTTCGCCGCCTTCTGGATGCGGGCGAACTCCTCCTTGTCGTAGTTCTCAGGCAGGTGGAGCCAGCCCAGAAAGTCATTGCCTGCGCCGCTGCCGGAAAACAGGGTGTCATAGGCGGCGTTCAGCCGGGGCTCCATGGCGGCCACGGTCTCCTGGGGGACGGCACTGTAAATGGATGAAATATCAACGTTGACCATGAGAAATAACCTCCGTTAGATAGAGTGTGCAGGGTTGTTTTGTATCCCTCTTATCATAACACAGTCCGGCGGCGTTGGCAAGAAATGAAAGCAGGATTCTTTTGCCTTTCTACAGTATTTTTTCATTCCGGTGGGGGAGAAGCCGGGGCAGGCGAACTTCCCCGGAAAATGAGAAAAAAGTGCTTGCAATCCTCTGCTGTTTGTGGTATCATAATTAACACGTTTGAATGATTCCCCCGCATTGGCGGGGTTTGCACGGAAAGGAAGTCTCCTAATATGTCTACTGCTCAGCTTGTTATCAGCATCATCATTGTGATTGCCGCCCTGTTCCTGATTTGCGTGGTTCTGCTGCAATCCGGCAAGAACTCCGGCGTCAACAGCGCCATCTCCGGCGGCTCGGACACCTTCCTGGCCAAGAACCAGGGCAACACCTGGGACCATCGCCTGGCGAAAATCACCCGCGTTGTGGCGGCTGTGTTTATGGTCGCTGTGCTGGTGCTGAACCTGGTGTAAGCTGCGTTTGTGTTTGACTCCCGTTGCAGAGCATTTCTGCAGCGGGAGTTTTTCTTGCTTTGGACACTTGCTGGATGCTGGCGGTCTCTGAGTCAGCGCTCGTTCTACGCCCCTCACCCAGCCAGCCAATTCCTGACCTCCGAGGCCAGGGACGCGCAGACCTGCGCCATCTCCTCCGGGCTCTGCTGCATCCCGTTCACCATCCAGTCCCGGACGATGTTTAGCACCGCCCCCTCGAAGGCCAGATGCCAGTAGTGGGTCGTCGCGTCCGTGGGAGGCTCCTCCAGCTCCGCCAGAGGCGGCATAGCCATCACCGCGCTAAGGGAGATGTGGAAGGACACCATGTTTCTGGTGACCCGCTCGTGCTCCTTGATGTTCCGAAACAGCCCTAGGGCCGACTGGTACACGTCCTCCGGCGTCCGGGTGGCCCGGAGGAAGGACTGGATCTCCAGGGCGGCGGCTTCCCCGATTTCCCGCAGCAGAGCCTCCTTGTCGCTGTAATTCCGATAGAAGGTGGCCCGGGACACCCCGGCCCGCCGCACCAGCTCGGTGACGGAAATCTTCTGAAAGTCCCTCTCGCTGAGCAACTGCATCAGCGCCGTGCGCAGGCACTCCCGGGAGATGCGGTTGGATTCCTCCCCAGACAGCCGCTGGATGCTGCGCTTTTCCAGTTCTGACACAGGCGCTTCCTGCTGCGCCGTTTCCTTTGTTGCCATGGTATTGCCTCCCACCTGTGCCGGTGAGACAAATTTCCCGAAATTGTCTATTTCCCGGCGCAGCCTCTGGACGAAACCGTTCGAGTATGCTATCCTTTAGGAAGATACATCTGTTTCACCGAAACAATCGTATCATACTTCACGGAGCTTGTCAACGGCGGCTCCCCTCAGAAAGGACGGTCGATTCCTATGAAAACCCTCAAGGAAAATCTGAGCAACCTGGTGATGAGCCTGTGTGAGCTGGTCATCGGTATCCTGCTGCTGATAGACCCCATTGGATACACCACCGGCGTTATCACTGTGGTGGGCGCGGTGCTGGTGGTGCTGGGCATCATCAGCGCCATCTCCCACTTCCGCCTCCCGCCGGAGGAGGCCATGCGGGGCCATCAGCTCACCGTCGGGCTGATAGAACTTGCCGTGGGCCTGTTCTGCATCTTCTGCTCCGACTGGTTCATCGCCACCTTCCCGGTGCTGACGTTGCTCTACGGCGTGGTGCTGCTGGTGACGGGCTTCAGTAAGGTGCAGTGGGCCATCGACCTGGCGCGGCTGAAACGGAAACAGTGGTTCATGGCCCTGATCGGGGCGGCTTTGGCCTTCCTGGGTGCCGCCATCATCTTCACCCACCCCCTGACTGCCACCTCCTTCCTGTGGGTCTACACCGCCATCACATTGATTGCGGAGGCGGTGCTTGACATTGTTACGGTGTTCTTCCGCGGAGGCCGCGCCCCGGCGGAGGAGGTCGTGGAGGAAGTCGTGGAGGATGCCACAGAAGAACCCGCGGACAAGTCTGCCTCAGCGGGCTGACCTGATGCTCACCGGTGCAGCCGGACAGCCCGCCCCAGCGGCGGCGCGAACGGAAAGGAACCAAACGTGATGAAAAAGCTGAAAAACAACTATTTCTACCTGATGCTGGCCCTCTTTGGGGCGGCAGCGCTGAGTATCCTGCTGTTCTTCCTGGTGTCCCGGTTCGACGGGATACGGAGCGCCCTGTCCGCCCTGCAAGGGGTGTGGATGCCCTTCCTGGTGGGGGCGGTCATCGCCTACCTCCTGAAACCAGGCTGCAACCTCCTGGAGGAGAAGCTGAACGCCTTTTCCCAGAAGCGGGGGAAGGGCCCCAACCGGATGGCGGGGGGACTGAGCATCGTCCTCACCCTGGTGCTGGCGGTGGTAGTCATCGGTTTGCTGCTGGTGCTGGTGGTGCCCACCCTGCTGGAGAGCATCTACGCCATCCTGCTGCTGATTCCCGACGCGGTGGAGCAGGGCCGGGAGTGGCTGCTGCAATATGCGGGGGACAATGAGACACTGAGCAACTACATCACCAGCCTGACCGCCGGCATTTCCACCTCCATCCCGGAATGGCTGACCGAAACGGTGCTGCCCAACCTGGAGACGCTGATCGGCGGCGTATCCAGCAGCGTGACCGGCGTGGTGACGGTGGTTTACAACCTCTGCATCGGGGTGGTCGTGTCCATCTATATGCTGGCCGACCGGAAAACCTTCGCCGCCCAGGCGAAAAAGCTGAACTACAGCCTCTTCGGCAAGCGGTGGTCGGAGGCCATCCTGCGGGAGGTGCGGTATGCCGACCAGGTGTTCAGCGGCTTCATCAACGGGCGGCTGGTGGACTCCTTCATCATCGGCGTGATTTGCCTGGCGTTCACCCTGGTCACGGGGACGCCCTACGCCGTGCTGGTCAGCGTCCTGGTGGGCGTCACCAACATCATCCCCTTCTTCGGCCCCTATATCGGCATGATACCCTCTTTCCTGCTGATTCTGATGGTGAGCCCGGTGAAGGCGGTGATTTTCCTGGTGTTCGACATCGTGCTCCAGCAGTTTGACGGCAACATCCTGGGGCCCCGCATCCTGGGCAACGTCACCGGCCTCTCCGGGTTCTGGGTGCTGTTCGCCATCCTGGCCTTCGGCGGGCTGTTCGGCTTCGTGGGGATGCTGGTGGGCGTACCGGTGTTCGCCGTGATTTACGACGTGGCGCGGAAGCTGGTGAATAAGGGGGTGGCCCTCCATCGGGCCAGGGAAGCGGAACAGCGTTCCTCAGAGGAAATAGGACATTAAAAATTGCCCTCCCGGCGGTTCTGAGAACCGCCGGGAGGGCAAAGTTATCAACTTAAAGAGCAATCTATCCTAAGTTGAAGGGAATAACGCAACTGTACAGTCAGATTTTCACGACCAAAGGGCAACAAAATTGCACGTTCCGCCCGCCAAAGGCGAGGGCGGAACGGCAATCGTCCCCAGCCGCCATAGGCGGCAGTCTCACCAGTGAGAAGTCACATC
>JAJQFX010000122.1 GCA_021200895.1 Clostridiales bacterium
GGTCTGAGGCATGGGGCCTTCTGCAGCATCTGCCAGCAGGATAACGCCGTTGACCATTTTCAGGATGCGCTCCACCTCGCCACCGAAGTCGGCGTGCCCCGGCGTGTCCACGATGTTGATTTTCGTGTCCCCGTAGGTGACAGCGGTGTTCTTCGCCAGGATGGTAATGCCGCGTTCCCGCTCCAGGTCGCCGGAGTCCATGACCCGCTCCACGACCTCCTGGTTCTGCCGGTAAACGCCGCTCTGCTGGAGCATAGCGTCCACCAGAGTGGTCTTTCCGTGGTCAACGTGAGCAATAATCGCAACATTTCTCAGCTTTTCCTGTACCATGTAGTTCTGCCTCTCTTTTATCGTTCATACATCAACATAAAATGGAACTTCCACCCGCGAAAAAAGTGGAAGCAGCCTCCCGCGTTTCGGGTTTACAGCATTCTATATTATATACCTCTCCCGCAAAATAGCAACCCTATTTTTTCACAATTTTCCCCCAGCGTACAAGGAATATTTGAAATTTTGTTGTCAGCGGTAGAAGTCTATGTTATAATAATAAAAGATTGTTTCCCGGAGGGGTTTCGGCCGCTTTCTGGCTGCTGTGCTGCAAACTGAACTTGAAAATCAGGCAGTTTCTCCCTTTTTCGCGGGACAAGTCCGGCAGGAATATCCTATGATAGCCCAGAGCCGATGCTGCACCGGCTGCTGGCCGCCTTTTGTGGGGAAGCAACGCAACAAAGACCGATTTTTACTGATGCTGGAGGGCACTGAACGATGGACGAAAACACTTTATTCCGCAGCGCGCTGCATGGATTTAACCGTGAGGACGTGATGGAGTACATCACAAAGACAACTCGGGAGCAGGAGCAGGCCCTCTCCGAGGTGGAGAACGCACTGGCCGAGGTGCGGGACAATTTGGAGCAGGCCCTGGCGGAGCAGAGCCGCCTCCAGCAGCAGTTGGAGGATGCAGAGCGGGAGCGGGATGCGCTGCAGGAGGCAATGGCTCACAAGAGTGACGCCGAGCTGCTGCTGGAGGAGGCCAACGCGCAAATCGCCAGCCTGAAGGCTGACCTGGCCGGGGCCTCTGCAAATCAGGCCGCCGCAGAGGAGGCCCTGCGTGCGGAGATGGAGGACACCCTTCGGAAATACCAGGCGGACGCCGAGGGCTACAATACCCTGGTGGACAAGGCGGGCCGTATTCTGCTGAATGCGGAGCGCGCTGCCGATACGACCATCTCCCAGGCGAATGCGGACGCTGATGCGATCCGCAGTGCGGCGCAGGCAGACGCTGACAGCCTCCAGGCAAGCACAAAGGCCCACTGCGACGATATGCTGGCGGAAGCCCAGGCGCAGGTTTTGGCCGCTGAGGACAAGAAGGCCGCCGTGCAGCAGCAAATCGCCGCCGTGTTTGCCGACAGCAAGCTGCAATATGAATCCACACAGGCAACGGTGGGTGAGTCCATCTCCCACTCTCTGACGGAGGTAGAGCGGCTGCGCAGTATGCTGCTGAACCTGAACGATACCTTCAACGCCGCCTCTGTCGCCTTTGAGGACATTGCCGACGAACCGGCTTCCGTGGGGGAATGATGATGTCCGCTACTTATCATATCCAAACGAAAGCGCTGCGGGACTGGCAGCCGACCCTCCGCGCTGGAGACAGAGTCCTCCTGTCCGGTACCATTTACACGGCGCGGGACGCTGCCCACAAGCGCCTCTTCGCCCTGCTGGACGAAGGCAAGCCCTTGCCCCTGCCCTTGCGGGACGCTGTGATTTACTACGCCGGGCCTACCCCCGCTCAGCAGGGTATGGCCGTCGGGGCCTGCGGCCCCACCACTGCCAGCCGTATGAATGGGTTTGCCCCCAGGCTGCTGGATTTGGGGCTGGGTGCCATCATCGCCAAGGGCCAGATGAGCGACGAGGTGGAGGCCGCCTTACAACGGAACCACGCCTGCTTCTTTGCCGCCATGGGCGGCGCTGGCGCGCTGATTGCCCGGTGCATCAAAAAGGCTGACGTCATCGCCTTTGACGACTTAGGCTGTGAATCCATCAAGCGGATGGAAATCGAGGAACTGCCCCTGACCGTTGCCATCGACTGCCACGGCGGCAACCTGTACAAGACCGGCCGCGCTGCCTATCAGCGCTGACCTCACAGGAACATAACAGAAGCCGCGAACAACCTCTGTTCGCGGCTTCTGCCTTTTGAAAAAGCCTAGCTTACAGGCTGCCCTTCGTGGACAGCACATCCTGAATCCTGGGGTCGAACTGAGTGGCGGCGTCCAGCGCCTTGGCGAAGGCCTTGAACATGGCCTCCATGATGTGATGGTCGTTTTCGCCATAAAAAACCTTGATATGCAGATTCATCCCCGCCGCATAGCTGACGGCGTAGAAGAACTCCTTCGCCATCTGGGTATCCATCCCGCCGATGCTCTGATTGGTAAAGGCTGCGTCATACACCAGATAGGGCCGCCCGCTCAAATCTAGCGCGCACAGCACCAGCGCCTCATCCATGGGCAGAATACAGCTGCCATAGCGTTTGATGCCCTTTTTGTCGCCCACAGCCTCCCGGATGGCGGTGCCCAGGACGATGCCGGTATCTTCAATGGAGTGGTGGCAGTCCACGGCGATGTCGCCGTCACAGGTCACGTCCAAGTCAAACAGGCCGTGGCGGGCAAAGCCGTCCAGCATATGGTCGAAAAAGCCTATCTTAGTATCGATGCTGCTGTGCCCCATCCCGTCCAGGTTCAGGGTCAGGCGGATTTTTGTCTCCTTCGTATTGCGTTCCACCGTTCCAATGCGTTCCGGCATGACTGTTTCCTCCTCGCAGGTCACCTTGCCCAGTCGTTGCTTTCATTATAAAGGGAAACCCTGGCTTTGTCAAAGGGAACGTGACAGCCTGCTCCTGCACGATTGCGTAGGGAGGCCGCGCCCAGCGAAACAGCTCCCACAGCAGGCAGACCAGCGCCACAGAGAACAACGTCAACGCTGCTATCCCGGCCTCCGGCCAAAGCACCTTGAGCAGCGGCAGAAAACAAACGTGCAGCAGATAGGTGGGCAGCGTATCCCCACCAAATTTTGTAAAGGGGAACCGCCTTGCAGGTATCAATGCCAACACCAGCGCCCCCAGGCTGACCGCAGCGGCGAAGCACAGCAGCCGCAGCAGCATACCCTCCGCCGCCCCCATGTGATAGTGCCGATACCCCTCCGCCTGGTAGAGGAAAGCATAGGGTGCCTCCCGGAGGACGATGCAGGTCGGCAGAACCCCCAACAGGGAAGCAGCTGCCAAGCCCTGCCTTGTCCTTCGGTCTGGCCCATCCTGTAACCTCACCGGGCACAGCATCCCCAGCAGCACATAGGGGAAGAACACCACCGTCCGGGACAGGGACAGCACCCGCCCCATTGGCAGCAGTCCGCACCCAAGGGCCGCTGCAATGCTTGTGACAAGCAGAATTGCTTCCCAGCGTTTTGTTTTCTTTTCCAGAACAACTGAGCAACCTCCGCAGAGGAGCGACCACCAGCACAGGCTCAGCAGATACCACAGGTGCCAGTACGGAACAGTCAGTGTTTCCCCCTGCCTGCCAGGGTAAGTGCGCCCTGTATCAGAAGGTAGAGCAGCAACGCCGTCCTTGCCTGCCGGAAGCAGGTTTTTACCGTTTTCAGGTGCAGGCCGGACACGAAAGCGAACAGCGGCATATGAAAGAGGTAAATCAACCTGTAAAGCAGATTCCCCTTCATGCCAACCTGCTCCATGCTGTGCCCCAGCACTACCAGCACCAGCAGGAACAGCTTCACGTTGCAGAGATAGGCCGCCCGCTTTTTAATCACCGGCCGCGTCAGTTTTTCCCGCTCCATAGTACAGTGCCTCCGAACATACCTCAAGATAGAGCGCCGCTGAAAACGTCTCCAGGAACAAATCTACCTTGCCGCCCTGGGTACGCACAGAGCCGCCCCCGAAGGTCAGCCCATCGTCGGCCAGCAGCGTGATTCCCCCGTCGCTGGCGGAGTCCCCCGTGAACCATAGGTCAAATTCCAGCTGCCACCAACTGCCGTCCTCACTCGAACCGGCGTAGGCGTTGGAGAAGCGGAACCGGGAGATGCCGCCGTTTTCCTCCGTCCGCTGCTCCATGCTGGCGGCGAACTGCTCCCTGGACGCCGCGCGCCAGGCATCATAGCCCATATCCAGGTACGGTTCCGCCTGGGCTTCAAACGCCGCCTGCTCGTCCTCCAGACGTTCTTTCATGGCCTCCCAAATCAGCTCCGGCACGCAGTCATAGTCATAGATGAGGTAATCGTCAGCGTCCAATTCGCCCGACATGACGATGAGACTGTCCGCATAGCCCATATAGTAGGCGTTGCCCTGGCTGTCCTCCACTAATATGCTGCCGGAATAGGAAGCCTCCTCGTCCCAAACTTCTGCATCCTCCAAAGTGTTCAAGCGGCCCTGCTCCTCCAGCGTCTCATAGGCCGCCGCGGGAATCAGGAACGGCGAGACTCCCGTCTGGCTGTTCTGGTAGACCATCTCCCAGAACGCCAGCGCTTCCTCTCCTTCCAGAGCGGCGGTGTCTCCGACAAAATAGTCCTCCACAAGCTCCGACGCCAGCATCCATACTTCGCCGTCAATGGTGACGGGCTGATAGGTCTCCAGCTCGTCCAGCCGAGTGCTGTCATACACCGTCAAATTCTCCCAAATCCCCTCGGTATCCAGCAGGTCATAGGCTGCCTCATAATCGCCGTCCTGCAAGAGGGAAAGAAAATGGTAGCACTTCGCAACAGGCACCAGGTTGGTGAAGCAAAGGCCGTCCCCCTGCACCTGGGCCACCGTCATAAAAATCAGCGGGACGGCCACCAGCACCGCCACCAGGGAGAGCGCCCAGCGCCGACGTACCCGCCGCATCCCTAGCTTGAAACGGGTGGATGCTTCTCCTTCCGGCGGGACAGGGGCAGGCTCGGCGCTCTCCGCCCTCATGCGCTGATAGCACGCCCGACAGCCTTCGCACTCCTGCAAGTGCTGCTCCAGCGCCGTCCGGCTCTCCTCAGAGCAAAGGTCATCCACATACAGCGGCAACAAATCCCGCGCAATGCCACATTCCAGTTTCATAATCCGTCCTCCTGTTCCAATGCGTCCAACAGTTTTTCCTTGGCGCGGTAATAGGTCACCCGCGCCCAACTCTCCGTTTTGCCGTAGAGCTGGCTGATTTCGTGGAAGCTCAGCGCCCCATACACCCGCAGGGTAAATACGTCCCGGTAGGGCGGCGGCAAATGGGCCAGATGCCAGCGCAGCCGCTCCGCCTGCTCCCGCTCCGCGAGGGCGTCCGCCGGGTCTCCGCCGGAAGGGGAGAGGTCCTCCGGAATGTCCTGTACGCTGACCTCCCGCTTTTTCCGGCGGCGCTCCTTGAAGTAGGCGTTCTTCCCAATTTGGCACAGCCAGGCAAAGACGCTGCACCGCCCCTCGAACCGGTCAATGTGGAGGAACGCCTGATAGAAGGTCTCCTGGGTCAGCTCCTCCGCCATATGACTGTCCCGGCTCAGCGCCAGCAGGAAGCGATAGAGGGGCTGCTCGTATTCCTCATAAAATTTGGAAAAGCCTGCCACCTCGTTCACCTTCCTTATTTCGCTGCGCCTGTGGGATAGCCTAGCTTCGCTTCTCTGTCAATAAGAGCCGCCAGCGGCGGAATTGTTACAAAAAATTTAGGGGAACCTCTGAATAAATGGACGAGAGCGGATTGCGAGGAAATTTGCGTCAGAAAAAGGCGCAAAAGCGCAGGAATCCTGACGGATTTCAAGATTTTGCAACGCATTTATGGCGGAAATTTACCGCAAGGCGCCGAAGTGCATTTATTCAGAGGTTCCTTAGGCAAGGGCACAGTTCCCACTTGCTGCGTTTTGCTTTCCTAAAACTGCTTATCCTCAACCTGTGGATTTTCCCTCAACCGGGAGACGGCGGCCTTTTCCTCAGCCTGTGGATTCCACTTCTTCGTCCATATAGAAGCACTTTGCGCTGCGTTGACAAAATCATTGGGTGTGGATATAATTAATTCATAAATTCCGCAGTCAGAAGGTGCGCGCCATTATGCTAAAATTGCTATTAGGCCGGGCAAAAACCGGAAAATCTACCGCACTACTCCGCGCCATTACGGAAAATGGCCCCCAGCGCAGGCAAATTCTCATTGTACCGGAGCAGTACTCCCACGAGACGGAGCGGCGGCTGTGCCGCTTCGGTGGGAACCAGACTGCCACATACTGTGAAGTATTATCCTTTACACGGCTTCACAACCGGGTGCTGACTGTCACCGGCGGGTTGGCGGAGCCTGTGCTGGACGGCGGCGGGCGGCTCCTCCTGATGCACGAGGCGGTGCAGCAGTCCGTTGGGAGCCTGAAGGTCTATCAGAACTATTCCAAGCGGGCTGCCTTTCTGGAAAATCTGCTGGCAACTTCCGACGAGCTGAAAAGCTACTGCGTCCTCCCGAACCAGCTTTTCGAGGCAGGCATGAACCAGGGCGGCGAATCCGGTGGGCGGCTCCACGATTTGGGGCTGATTCTGACCGCCTATGATAAGCTGGTGGCGGAGCGTGCCACAGACCCCAGGGACAGGCTGACCCGTCTGGCGGAAAAGCTGACAGAAAGCGGCTATGCCAGGGGCAAGGACTTTTACATCGACTGCTTCACCGACTTCACGCCTCAGGAGAAGGCGGTGCTCTCCGCCCTGATGCGGGACGGCCACAGCATCACGATAGCCCTGACCTGTGACACGCTGGACAGGGAGGGGGCGTCCATCTTCGCCCCGGCCCGGCGGACGGCGCTGGAGCTGATTTCCCTGGCGCGGGAGCAGCACGTTGGCGTCTCCTACGATACCCTACAGGGCCGCGCAGACCAGGCCCCGGCGGAGTTGGCCTATCTGGAGCGGCATCTGTTTGACGCGGAATTACCGCCCTATGACGGAAGCTGTCAGGCGGTTCAGCTTTACAATCTAGAGCGGACGTATGACGAGGTGGAACAGGCGGCCGGAGCCATCCTGGCGCTGGTGCGGGAGCAGGGCTACCGCTATCGGGATATTGCGGTGACGGCCCGGACGCTGGAGGGCTATGACGAACTGATTGAAACCGTCTTTGCACGGTACAACATCCCGGTCTTTCTTGGAAAACAGGTCAACATTCTGGAGAAGCCCATCCTGACCCTGCTGACCTCCGCCCTGGACGCCATCGACGGCTACGAGTATGACGATGTATTCCGCTACCTGAAAACTGGCCTGACTGGCGCGACGCCGGAGCAGGTAGACGCGCTGGAGAATTACGTCCTCCAATGGGACATCCGGGGCGGCAAATGGTATCAGTCCAAGGATTGGGATTGGAACCCGGCAGGCTACGCCCAGCCCTGGACGGAGGAAAACCGGGCGCTGGTGGCCGGGCTGGATGCCCTCCGGCGGGAAATCGTTGCGCCGCTGGAAACGCTGCGGAAAACAAAGGATGCCTCTGGGGCCTCACTATCTCGGTCTCTGTACCGCTTCCTGGAAGAAATCGCTCTGCCCCAGCGGCTGGAGGAACGGGCCGCGCTGCTGACCCAGCGGGGAGAACTGCGGCAGGCAGAGGAATACCGCCAGCTGTGGGACATCCTGGTGGGCGCGTTGGAGCAGTGCGCCGCACTGATGAGTGAGCAGCCCATACGCCTGAAACAGTTCGCGGAATTGTTCCAGCTGGTACTGAGCCAGTACAGTGTGGCTACCATTCCGGTGGCTCTTGACCGCGTCTCCGTAGGGGACATTCTGCGCACCGCCCATAAGGAGGCCAAGGTGGTCTTTCTTCTGGGGGCGGATGACACCCACTTCCCGCTGTTGGGGCAAACCGCCGGTCTGCTGACCCAGGAGGATAGGGAACTGCTGGCCGCCTGCGGCTGCACTCTGACTCCCTCCCCGGAGCAGCGGATGGACCGGGAACTGTCCCTGGCCTACGATGCGGTGTGCCTCCCCACAGAAAAGCTGATTATCAGCTGGTGCGGCGGTGGGGGGGAGGCGGTGCGCTGCGCTGGCTTCATGGAGGATTTGCAGCGCCTGTTCCCCGACCTGAAGGTGCGCCACCAGGAGAGCGGGCTGAAATGCACCGCACCCCTTCCCGCCCTGGACTATGCGGCAGGGCACAAGAGCGGGGCCATGCTGGACGCTATGGCCTCCGTTCCTGACTGGGGTGAACGGGTAGCCCATCTGCGCTCGGCCATGTCCGCCAGCCGGGGCAGCCTGTCCCGCCAGGCGGTGAATCGGCTCTACGGGGAGGCGGTGCGCATCTCCGCCTCTAAAATCGACAATATCCGCTCCTGCCACTTCGGCTACTTCATGGAATACGGCCTCAAGGCGAAAGCCCGGAAGCCCGCCAGCTTCGACGCCCCTCAGTTAGGCACCTTCATCCATTATGTGCTGGAATACCTGCTGAAACAGGCGAAACCCCTGGGCGGCGTCAAGGCGCTGGAGGAGCCGCAAATCAAAGAACTGACAGCCGCCGCTGTACAGCAGTACATCGCCCAGGAGCTGGGCGGGCTGGAGGAGCAGGAACCCCGGTTCCAGTACCTGTTCCAGCGGCTACTGGAGAGCATCGACCTGATCGTATCCAACCTGACGGACGAGCTGAAACGGTCCGAGTTCCAGCCCATTGCCTTTGAACTGGGCTTCGGGGAGGGCAAGGATCTGCCCCCCGTGCGGCTGAACGTGGACGGCATGACCCTGGTCATCTCCGGCTTTGTGGACCGGGTGGACGGCTGGGTGAAGGACGGCAAGCTCTACCTCCGTGTGGTGGACTATAAGAGCGGACGCAAGGTATTTGACTTGACAGAGGTTTGGCACGGGCTGCAAATGCAAATGCTGCTTTATCTGTTCACCCTCCAGGAGGAGGGGCAGGACTTCTTTGGGAATGCGGAAATCATCCCCGCCGGTATCCTGTATGCCCAGGTACATGAGGTGCTGATTTCCGGCTCCCATCACATGACGGAGGAAGACATTCAGCGGGAAACGGACAAGGCCCTCCGCCGCAGCGGCCGGCTGCTCCAGGATGCGGACGTTTTGGACGCCATGGAGCACGTTCCCCTGGGGCAGACGCCCCGGTTCCTGCCCATCCGCGTCTCGAAAAAGACCGGCGGCATCTCTGGGGATAATCTGGCCTCCGCCGCCCAATGGGGGCTGCTCCACAACCACATCCAGGAGGTGCTGCGGCAAATCGCCAGGGAACTGGCCGCCGGCAACATCAACGCCGACCCCTACCTCCACGCCGGGCGTACCCCCTGCGACTGGTGCGACTACGCCGCCGCCTGCCACTTCGAAAGCGGACAGGGGAGCGACTGCCAGCGCTACCTTTACAATGTGCGGGGCCAGAAATTCTGGCAGGCCGCCGCCGAAGCCCAGGGAAAGGAGAAGGCCCAATGAGTGTGCATTTGACGCCGGAGCAGTCCGCCGTTGTGGAAAACCGGGGCGGGGAGCTGCTGGTTTCCGCCGCCGCCGGTTCCGGCAAGACCCGGGTGCTGGTGGAGCGGCTGTTAAAACGGGTGAACGAGGAAGGCTGCAACCTGGATGATTTCCTCGTCATCACCTACACGAAGGCCGCCGCCGCAGAGCTGCGGGTGAAGATCCTGGACGCGGTGAAGGAGCAACTGGCCGCAGACCCCACCAACGCCCACCTGCGCAAGCAAACCAGCCTGATTTACCAGGCTCAAATCTCTACTATCCACGCCTTCTGCACCACCCTGCTGCGGGAGAGCGGCCACCTGCTGGACATTGACCCGGACTTCCGGGTAGCTGACGATACGGAGGTGGCGCTGCTGCGTCTCTCCGTGCTGGACAGGGTGCTGGAGGAGCGGTACGCCCATATCCAGGAGAACGGCTTCGGTACCCTGGTGGACACCTTCTCCGCCGGACGGGATGACAGCCGGCTCCGGGACATCGTGCTGGACATCCATGGCCGCGTCCAGAGTCACCCGAATCCGGAGCGCTGGCTGCGGGAACAGGAGGTCGCTTTCGATTTAAGAGGAGTCAAGGACATAGGCCATACACGCTGGGGCGAGCTGCTGCTCCGGGATTCCGCCGAGCTGGCGGACTACTGGCTCCGGCGGCTCAGCGCCACTCTGGATTGGATGGAGGAGGACCCCGTCACCCAGAAGAATTTTGGCGACTCCATCCGCACCACCATGGACGCCCTGGATAATTTCATCACCGCCACAGGCCACGACTGGGACAGCGCCGCCGCCCTGGCGGACATCGACTTCCCCAGGGTAGGCACCGCCCGGAAAGGGGTCAACCCCATCATTCGGGATAAGGTCAAGGCCGTGCGGGAGAAGTGTAAAAAGGAAGTCTCCGTCTTGAAGGAACGGTTTGCCTCCACCAGCGCGGAACTGCTGGCAGAGATGGAGGAGACCCGCCTGGCCGTCAATCAGCTGTTCCGGCTGGAACTGGACTTCATGGACGCATTTCAGGCGGAAAAGCGCAGGCGCAAGCTGCTGGATTTCAGCGACCTGGAGCATTTCGCCGTCCAGGTGCTGGTGGAGCCGGACGGCCGCCCTTCTCCCCTTGCGGAGGAGTGGCAGCACCGCTATGTTGAGGTCATGGTGGACGAGTATCAGGATACCAACGAGGTGCAGAACGCCATCTTTGACGCCATCACCGGCGGCGGACGGAATCTGTTCCAGGTGGGCGACGTGAAGCAGTCCATCTATCGCTTCCGGCTGGCGGACCCCCGCATCTTCCTGCGGAAGTACCGCAGCTTTCCTCCCGCCGGAGGGGCGAAGGAGGGCCAACCACGGCGGCTGGTGCTGACCCGGAACTTCCGCTCCCGCGCCAGTGTGCTGAATGCTGTCAACTTCGTCTTTGAGCAAATTATGACAGAGCAGTTCGGTGACGTGGACTACGGCGAGAAGCAAAAGCTGGTGCCCTCCCTCCCTTATCCGGCATATGATGGCGACCGGACGGAGTTGGACGTGCTGGATATGGCGGATTTGGAACAGGACGAGCACGAGGCCAAAGAGCCGAAGGAACTGCTGGAGGCTCGCTTTGTGGCAAAGCGCATCCGCCGTCTGCTGGATGAACCGTATCTCGTGACAGAGGGGGACGAGCTGCGCCCGGTGCGTCCGGAGGACATCGCGGTGCTGCACCGCTCCTTGAACCAGGTGATGCCCTATCTGACGCTGGCGCTGGATGAGGAGAACATCCCCTGGCAATCCTCCGGGGATGAGGACATTTTTGCCACCACCGAGGTGACGGTGGCCCTCTCCTATCTGGAGGTGGTGAACAACCCCCACGAGGACGTGCCGCTGATTTCCGTACTGCGCTCCCCGGTGTACGGCTTCACCGCTGACGAGCTGGCGACGCTCCGGGCGGAGCAGCGCCAGGGAGACTTCTTCACCTGCGTCCAGGCAGGGGAGGCCCGAGGGGACGCCCACTGCATCCAGTTTTTGGAGGATTTGCGGGGCCTCCGGGCCGCCATGCCTGACCTGAACTGCGGGGAACTGCTGTGGCAGATTTATGACCGCATCGGCCTCTATGGGGTGTTCGGCGCCATGAGCGGCGGACAGCGGCGGCAGGAAAATCTGCTGGCCTTTTACGATTACGCCCGGAGCTTTGAGTCTGGCGGACACCGGGGGGTGTTCCCCTTCGTCACTAGGGTGCGCCAGCTGCTCCGCAGTGGGGAGAAGCGTCCGGCGGGGCTGAAACGGCCCGCCACCGGCGTCCAACTGATGACCATTCACCACTCCAAGGGGCTGGAGTACCCCGTGGTGCTGCTGACCGGCCTGGCGAAGCGTATCAACCTGTCCGACCAGACGAAGCCCATGCTGTTCCATCCCACCCTGGGCATCGGGCCCAAGGCGCTGGACGGGAAGCGGCGGGTGGAATACCCTACCATCGCCCGGAACGCGGTAAAGCTCCAGTTGGAGCGGGAGAACAAGAGCGAGGAGCTGCGGCTCCTCTATGTGGCCATGACCAGGGCCAGGGAGAAGCTGATCCTGGTGACGACCTTTGACCAGGCGGAGAAGGAACTGGCCGCCCTCATGCCGGACGCCGGGCCCCATCCTGACCCCAGAGCGCTGCTGCGGCTGGACAGCATGGGCAAGTGGCTGCTGCTGCCGGTGCTGGCCCGGCATGACGCCAGGGAATTGTGTTACGCCGCCGAGCCGGACAACCATCTCCTGGCGGAGGACAAGTGGGATATTCGGCTGGTTTCCCTGGCGAAGGAACTGGAACGGCCCGCCCCAGCTACACAGAAGGAGGCGGCAGCGGCGGAAACGCCTCCTTCGCTGCCGGAGCATTTCCTGGAAAATCTGCAATGGCGCTACCCCTGGGAGGCCCTTGCCAACCTGCCCAGCAAAGCAACTGCCACCCAGCTCAAGGGCCGGATGCTGGACGAAGAGGCAGCGGAGGAAACCGCCCGTCCCCCGCGCCCTATGGAGTTCCGCAGACCGGACTTCGAGCAGGCGGCCCGTGGCCTGACCCCCGCTGAGAAGGGCACCGCCACCCACTCGGTCATGCAGCTTATCGATCTAACGAAAGCGGCCACTGTCCCCGGCGTACGGTCCGAGGTGGAAAGGTTGGTACAGGGCGGCTGGCTCACCTCCGCCCAAGGCAGCGCCATCGACGCCAGGCAGGTCGCCGGATTCTGGGCGTCCCCCCTGGGCCGGGAGGCGGCGCACACCGACACGCTGGAGCGGGAGTTCAAGTTCTCCATCCTGACCGACGCAAGGCGTTGCTATCCCGACGCGCCGGAAGGGGAGGAGGTGCTGCTCCAGGGCGTCATCGACTGCTGCTTCCGCACGGAAAGCGGCTACACGGTGATTGACTTCAAGACCGACCGGATACGCCCTGGCGGAGAGGCTCAACGGGCCGAGGAGTACCGCACCCAGCTGAACGTCTACACCGCCGCGCTGGAGGAAATCACCGGCATTCCCGTGACACGGCGGGTGCTGTGGTTCTTCCGGACGGGGGTCGGTGTGGAATTGTAAGATTCTGTATGTTCGCAACAAGACCGGACGCAGGTGCTGCGTCCGGTCTTGGCGTTTCAGATGCTCCGTCTGCTGACGGCGCGGTCAGGTGTTCACCCCGCGGCAGGAGCAGCCCCTTCTCAGCCGGCTCATGGGGTCGATTTCGCCGGTGGAGCTTGGGGGGAAGAAGTCTGCCGCCGGAAACTCCACCTGCTGGAACAGTTCACAGGGGTCTTCCTCTTCCTGGCTGGAGACACATTCCTTGGTGGGCATACAGTAGTCGTAGACCGGCACCTGAAGTTGTGCGTCCCGCTCCAGGCGCAGAATGGTGAACTGGCCCAGGGTCAGATAGATGCGGCGCTCCACATTGTCGTCCAGCAGAATATCCTCATCAAATGCGGCCAGAATGGCGGCGGGAACCTCGCTGAGGGAGGCGTCCGCGTTGCAGCCGCAGGGACTGGGGGCCAGCCGGTACCCATCCACCAGCTTCATCGCCAGCAGTATCGGGTCCACCGCCTCAATGACTGCCGTTGGCAGGCTGTCACCGGCGGCCAGAGCGCCGTCCTCCAGCTGCGCACAGGAGCCGGTGGATGTAAAGGTCTTTGCGCCCCCTTCGCTGCCAAAGAGGACGGAACGCTTGTCAAAAAACGCCAGGCCGCAAATGGGAATCGTCTGGGTGCAGTTGACCACCGCCTCGACCGTGATTTTATAGAAGAAACGCATATCAATGGTGTAAAATCCGCGCCCCAGCCCCACAGGCTCCACGGTCAACAGCACATACAGCAGCTCCGCCCTCCCATTCTTCAGAGAGGACGCGGCGTTCAGCACCGGCACGCTGGGCATGGTCGGGTAAAACCGTACCCCTTCCATACAGTCCTTCGCCTGGCATGAATCGTAAATCTTCTGCGTATGCACGCAGGTGGACTCGTGGATTTCCTGATAATCGAAATCGGGCATAAAACAACCTCCTTCATAGCATAACGGTGAAAGGTCGGAAATCGGCCCTTCCATGTCATTCTATGTCAGAGGTTGTTTTTGGTGTCAGCCGATGAACTGCTGCAACTCCGCAATCAGGTTCTCGGCCCGTGTGGTGGAGATGGTGTTCAGGAACAGCACGTCCTGAATATTCTGTTCCTTCACCAAGTCAAGCAGCGTGCCGCTTTCCGTGTCATTATAATAGCGATAATCCACCACATAAACATACTGATAGCTTTCCACCAGGAAGGGGGCGAAGCAGTTGCCGTAGGACTCCTTCACCAGCAGGATGGAGCTGCCGTCTGTGATGTTGGGGTTCTCAATGACGCTATAGGGGTTGTCGCCCCCGATGAAGGCGGAGGCGTACTTGCTGGTGGCCGCCCAATCGGTAACGTCGGTAATGATGTTATAATCCCACACCGTACCGTCTTTCCAGTGAATCGTGATGGTGTTGGTGTCCACAGGCTCATAGGCGTAGACGGTATCCGGGTTCGCCTTCATGGCGGAGCTGTTGGTCTCCCGATAGAAGCTGCCCAGGTAGCCGCCAAAGACGTGTTCCTCAAAGTCGCCCTCCAGGTCGGCAACGGGCCGGCCTGCGGCGGAGGCAAACTCACAGTAAGCGTAGTAAGCGCCCAGGGCCGTCCAATGGTGGTCTGTCCGGTAATAGACATACTCTCCCTCCGCGCTGTGGGTCAGCAGAGTGTCAAAGACGTTCACCGTCGTTACCGCATCATCCATGCTGGAGTAGAAGTAGTCGATGGCCTTGGCTTGGTCCGAGGTATTGATGCCGCTGCGGACGCTCTCCGGCACACAGATGTCCATGCTGCTGGGGACGATCATGCTGTACACATTGGCGACGCCGTCCAGCTGCTCCGCCGCACGGTTGATGCCGCTGAGATACTCCTTCGCCCGGTCGGTAGAGAAGTTATAATACTCATAGGCAGCGTCATCGATCACCAGCAGCGCCCCCAGCGTCTCCACCTTGGCGTCCGGGTCAAGCTCCGGAATGGCGACGCTCTCCTCCTCTTCCGGCTGTGCGCTGCTGTCCGGCTGCTGCTCCGGCGCAGCCTGGCTGGAGTCCGCCGTTTGCTCCGGCTCTGCAGCGCTGGAGGTGTCGCTTTGCTCCGGCTCTGTTGCGCTGGATACATCGCTCTGCTCCGGCTGCACCGTGCTGGACTGCGCCTCCGCTGCCGTTGCGCCGGAACTGCCATTCCCCGATGAGGAGCCGTCTGGCACCGTGGGGATCTCGTCCCCCTGCTGGACGGTGCCGTGGATTTGAGTGCTTTGGATGCCGAAGCCGCTCTGCATGGCGTTATTCAGCTTCATGAACCGCTCCCGCAGCGGGAAGGTGTCGGAAAACCAGGAGCTGACATCGGTGAAAAACGCACCGTTCAGCACCGTGGAGACGGTTGGCGTCGGAAAAGTCGCCAGGTTGCGCTGCTCCAGCTCCGAATAGGTTGGCCGCAGCGGGATGCAAAAGGCCAGGAGCGTCATCACCGTCAGGAAAATTCCTGCCAGCCAAATGGTCAGGTGTGCGCCGCCCCGCTGCTTCCGCTCCAACTGTTGCTCCATCTGCCCCTTTTGGCCTCTGCCAAACAGGGCCATACAGGATTCAATCAAATCCAGCAGCCCACGGGCAAGCGCCGACAGGAATTCAGCTCTCCTCTTATGAATGACATTCGATTCTTTTTTCATGTTGGCTTCGCCCTCCCCCTGTTAAAAGCGGAAATACAGGAACGGGTTGTAGCTGTCTCCCACGAGGCAGGCAGTGGCTACCACGGTCAGCGCGACGGGAATCACCGCCAGAATCGTCTGATAAACGGTGGTCAGCCGCAGGCTGCGCTGGCACAGCTCGGCCAAACGCTCCCCCAGCCGCTTCACCAGCGGCGTACAGGCCAGGGCCGCAGCCAGCAGGAAGATGAAATTCGATTTCAAGGTGGTCAGCGTCTCATAGCTGACAAAGCCGTTGCCGTTCAGCCCAAGCAGGCCCTTCAACTCGATACCAAGCCAGCTCAGGTTTTCACAGCGGAACAGCATCCAGCCGAAGTTGACCACCAGCAGCACATAGAGGTGGGAGGCTATCCTGGGCATCCGCTCCGGGAAGTTGGGGAACACGAACTTCTCCAGGCACAGCATGGCGAAGTAGAACAGCCCCCAAAGCATATAGTTCCAGCTGGCCCCATGCCAGAAGCCGGTACACACCCAGACGGCCAGCGTATTCAGGATGATGCGGCTGCGCTTGCAGCGGCTGCCGCCCAGCGGGATGTAAAGGTAATCCCGGAAGAAGGAGCTGAGGGAGATATGCCATCTGCGCCAAAACTCCGTGATGGAGGTGGATTGATAGGGGCATAGGAAGTTCTCCAGATAGTGAAAGCCCACCATCCGACCCATACCGATGGCCATATCCGAATAGGCGGAAAAGTCCAGGTAAATCTGCATGGTGTAGCAGATGGAGCCCAGGAGGATGGACAGGGCAGGCCGTGCCGCCAGCGTCGCCGCGCCGTTGGCAGCGTCCGTCGCCACGAGGAAGGTGTCCGCCAGGGAGCCGCAATAGTTGGCAAAGAGGGCCTTCTTCGCCAGACCAACGGTAAAACGGCGGATACCGTAGGCCATATCTTCGCTGGAGACAGAGCGTGAAGTTAATTCCCTTTCCACCGTCTCATAGCGGACGATAGGCCCGGCGATACACTGGTGAAACAGGCTGACATAGAGCAGCAGCGTCGTAAACTTCCGTTGAGCCCTTACGGTGGTGCGGTAAACGTCCACCATATAACTGAGCAGCTGGAAGGTGTAGAAGGAAATGCCGATGGGCAGCGTGATTTCCACAATTTCGGAGGGGACGCCAAACAGGAACTGGACGTTCTCCAGCAGGAAGGTCAGGTATTTGAAAATGCACAGCAGGGTGAGGTTGATGGTGCAGCCTGCGGCCAGCATTCCCTTGCGGCCCTTCGGCGTCCGGCAGCGCTCGATTTGCAGGGCCACGACCCAGTCCGCAAACGTCATACCAGCCAGGAGCAGCAGGTAAACCGGCCCCGCCCAGGCGTAGAAAATCAGGGAAAATATCAGCAAAACCCGGTTTTTCCTGGGAATGTCCGGCATCAGCCAATAAAAAAGCATATTCAGCGGAAAGAACGCAAATAAAAACAGCAGATCGGAAAATACCATCCGGCCGCCCCCTTTCTCAACTCCTGTACGACATAGAACGACTATCTTCGTACAAACGACATTATAGCATCCTATGCAGGTTAAATCAACTTAAGATTCGGAAACAGAATCTTAATAAATTCTTTACGATTTTGTTACCATTTGTAATTTGTGCCTTGAAGATAAAAACAGCGAGCACCCTTTATTTTCGCTGATTTTTTCGACTTTATCAACCACTTAATTTCCCAGCGTCCCCAGCTTACGCCAGAATTACACCGGAATTACACCAGATTTACACCAAACCTCTGAAGCGGCGAGAATGAAAACCGCATATCAAAAACGGCGCTCTTTCTTTTTACATCTCACATCGTTATCGACAAAGGGGCAAAAATTTCAAAATTGCGGTAAAAAACCCTTTACAAATTTTTGAAAGTCTGCTATAATGGGTGCCGTTGAAAGCGTATGCACCCGTAGTTCAATGGATAGAGCGTCAGATTCCGGTTCTGAATGTTGGGGGTTCGAGTCCCTTCGGGTGTACCAAAAAAGGCTTCAAAGTGCAGGATTGTAGCACTTTGAAGCCTTTTTCTTTTTAAGAGCGAAACGCAAAAACACTGTCAAGCAGAATCGCCTTGCAGGGGTTCCGGCTGGAGCCGGGAGGGAGGCGCGCCTCCCTCAGCCCAGCTCGTCCAGGATGCTCTTTTGCCGCCCGCCCAGCAGCAGGGATTGATTGTACTCCGTATACTTCTGGCACCCGTTGTCCCGGATGAACTGCATGGAGTAGTAGTTCATGGTTAGCTCAGTCAAGAAAATCACCATCTCCTGGCTCTCCCCAAACACGGTCTCCAGGAAGGCAAATGCGGCGTCCAGCTTTGCGGAGGTGTCCAGAATCATGGTGCGGCGCACTTCCACCGCCTGTGCAAACTCCTGTCGAACCGCATCGGCAGCCGCCTTGCCGTCCTGAATCCCCTGAGCCAGGACGCTCTGGTAGTAACGGTTCAGGGTATCCAGCACACGGCGCTTGCGGCGTTCCCCTGCCTTCTCCAGGGTGCCCGCACGGAGCGCGGCATCCAGAGCGGCCTGCTTTGCGGCAATGGTATCTGTAAAGCAATCTTCCATGTCAGCTGCGCCGGACAAATTGGCGATCAGCCCTTTCAGCGTGCTGTGGAGTTCGGTCACATAGGCGTCCTCCGCATTGGCCTTTCCACAGGCTGTGAATAGTGCGCTCAGCAGCAGGGAGAGAGCGGACAGCCGCTCGTCAAAGGGGGCTTCCCGCAGGCGGCGGACGGTTTTATCCCCGATATGCCCGGCCAGAATCTCCTCCACATTGTAATCAGTCTGGTACTTGCGGTACAGCTCCAGATAGTTGGCAAAGTCCCGGGCAATGGTGGGCTGCTGGAGGTATTGCCCGATGACGGTCTCCGTCACAGGCAGGTTCAGCTGTTCGCAGGCGTAAATCATCCGGGAAAGATCCTCCCAGCCCCGGGCGGTGACGAACCGCTTGCCGTCCACGGTAGTTTCGATTTGGTAGAAGTTCTGCTGCTTAATGTCCAAATAGGAGAGGATGGCGGGGTGGACCTGCTGCTTGTAGGCGTATTCCTTCCAGACGGCATAATCCGCTTCAATGTCGATTTTCCGCACCCTGTCCAAGGTCACGATGTCAAATTCCTTGACGCTGCGGTTGTATTCCGGCGGGTTGCCCGCCGTCACGATGATCCATCCCTCCGGCACTTGATGGCTGCCGAAGGTCTTGCATTGCAACAGCTGGAGCATGGCGGGGGCCAGGGTCTCCGAGACGCAGTTGATTTCGTCCAGGAACAAAATGCCCTCTTTCAGGCCGGTTTTCTCCATCTCCCGGTAGACGCTGGCAACGATTTCACTCATGGTGTATTCCGTCACCCTCCGCTCCTGGCCGTCGAAGGCGCCCGTCTGGATGGAGGGCAGGCCGATGGCGCTCTGGCAGGTGTGATGGGTGATGGTGTAGGCCACCATGGCCACGCCGCACTCCTGGGCGGCCTGATGGGCGATGGCGGTTTTGCCGATGCCCGGAGGGCCCATCAGCAGCAGCGGGCGCTGGGACAGGACGGGAATCACCCAGTCCCCATACTCGTCCTTTGCCAGATAGGCCCGGATGGAATGTTTCAGTTGTTCTTTCGCCTGTTTGATGTTCATAGCCTGTGTTACCCTCTGTCTATTCAAAATCAAAGTTACCCATTCAGCAAATGGGGGCGGCTTCGTCCCGCAGATAGCGCAGCATTTGCTGCCCCTTTGCAAAGTCGAAGTCAACGGAGACGGCACCACCGGCCTACAAAATGCGCAACTCCTCCGGCCCCAGCACCAGCTTGATGGCCCAGGGCGGCACGGCCCGGTCGGTGTAGTCGTCCTCAAAAAAGACGAAGGCCGTCTCATAGGCGGGCTTCCGCTGGGGATACTCACCAAAGCCGTCAGTAAAGTAGAGCAGCCCTTTCAGCTCCCGCAGCTGGCCCTGGGCAATCAGTCTGTCCACATAAGCGAAGGCGGGGCGGAAGTCCGTGCCACCGTATCCCTTCACGGTGAAGGAATCCACAAACTGGTCAAACTCAGCAGGGGAGTGGAGGACGGTGTCCATCTGCACGTCGGCGTCTGACTGAATAATGTGCAGGTTCATCCGCTGGAAGAAGGCGTCCTGATGGTGGAGGATGGCCTTCGTCTCCCCCAGAAACGCCTCGATGACGCCGTCAGAGCAGGAGTCCGACGTGTCAATGACAATGACGAAGTCCTGAATCTTCTGGCTCTCCTGATACTCCAGGGGTTCTATCAGGGGAATGTCACCGTACAGCTCCAGCCCATAGGAATAGAACGCATAGTCGAAGCTGTCCGGGTCTACCCGCAATTCCTCCCGCAGGGAGACGAATCGCCGCGGGAACTGGGCGTAATCGTATCGCTCCCGATTCTCCACCCGGATGGTTTTCAGCAACCCCTCGGCCTCGGTGCCATGCTCTGCGAAAAAGGTCTCCAGATTTGTCTGGGTCTTTTGGTCGATGTGCTTCCACTTGCCCTCGATTTCCTGCCGCTGGGCCTCCAACTGGCGACGGTCACCCTCACCGGAGGCGTCGCCCTCCTGTTCCTGCTCCTGCTGCTCCTGTTCGGGGTCTTTGGGCCAGAACTGGTGGTCGTCCCGGAAGAACTCCTGGCGGATGCGCAGCTGCTCCTCGTAGGAGACGTGCCAGCGGGAGAGGGAGCGGTAGACCGCCTCGGCGGTCAACACCTTGGCGTCCTCATGGAGGCGGTCATACATCTCCTCCCGAAAGGCGGACTGCATCAGGTTCACCGCCCGGTTGTCAATGCCGTCCAGCACGTTTTCCGCGGCGATGTCGCAGGCCATGTCCCACAGATCCGGGTCACGGTCGCCCCGGTTCAATTCGTGGCGGAACATACAGTGCAGCACCATATGGAGATAGTACCGGTTCAGCAGCACCAAATCCTCCTGGTAGAGCTTTATCAGGAAGGTGGGATTATAGAGGATGTTGATGCCGTCGGTACCCACCCGGGCGGTGTTCAAATTCATCTGGTACCCCAGGCCGGAGAGGGCAATGTCCAGGAACCGCATGGAGAGGTAGAGGTCATTCCGTGCGCTGGTCAGGATGGCCTCCCCGATGCGGGTCAGTTTTTCCTTATTTTCGTGCATAAGCGCTCCTTGTTACAGGTCAAAGGACTTATCCGCGCCGGAGGCTGCCCCGCCGCCGGTGGCGTCCAGCAGGCGGGAGACAAAGCGGACGTTCCCCGCCTGCTCCGCCACATCCAGCATAGCGTCCAGCTGCCCCCGTTCCAGTTTCCCGGCGGACAGCAGGAAGTCCAGCCCAGCCAAATCGTCCGTGCGCAGCAGCATCTGCGCCACAACGGCGGGATGCGCCAGCAGGAAAGCCCAGTATTCCGCTTCCGGCCCTGGGCGAAGGTCGCGTGGGCTGCGGAGCCGATCCAGCGCCAGTTCTGCCGCCAGCTCCGGCGGGTCGTCCCGCTTGCACTCGTAGAAGTAGGTGTCATAGAGGAGAAAGTCAATATCCCGGTCGCTAAAGCAGCCCCGATACAGTCCGCCGGAGCCGTAGGTGACAGCCCGGAACTGCCGGGCGGGAATCAGTTCGTCATATTCGTAGGAGTATTCCGGCAGCACCAGGGTCACAGCGCCCTGGTCATCCCGGGCAGTGACCCGGACGACACCCTCGATTTCGTCCAGCAGCGCCCCGGCGTTCAGCCCAATGCGGAAGGACAGCCGCCCCGGCGTTCAGCCCAATGCGGAAGGACAGCCGCTCCAGCGCGAAGCAGTTCATCAGCATCCGGTCGCCAATGGCGGTGACGCTGTCCGGCAAGTCCAACGCTTTCAGGTGGGTGCAGTTATAGAAGCAGCAGCGGCCCAGTGTCTCCACGGAAGGGGGGAGCTTCACCCGTTCCAGGCTGCGGCACTCCGCGAACGCATAGGCGGGCAAGGCGCAGATACCGTCCGGCAGTTCCAGATGGGTCAAGCTTCCGCAGCCTTCAAAGACCCGTTCCCCCAGTTCCGTAATGCTCCGGGGCGGTTCCAGCCGGGGTAGGGCGCGGCAGGAGGCGAAGCAGCGCTCTCCCAAAGAGCGCACCGTTTCCGGTAGGTGAATCCGTTTCAGGGTGTCGTTATACCGGGCCGCAGTCTTCGGCGGCTGGGCTTGCAGGAAGCGCATCCCCTCGCCGGGAACTGCCTCCTCCGGGCCTGACCCGCCGAAACAACCGCTTCCCAGCCGGGTGACGGGGTGGCCGTCAATGGCAGAGGGCAGCGTCAGCGCCGGGTCTGTCCCCACGCAGCGCAAAATCTCGGCTTCCGCCTGATTTATCCTGTAATAAATCGTCCATGCCATCCGCCATCGTTCCCTTCTGTTTCACAGCTTCCTATTATAGCGGAAATTACGCCGCAGCACAATGGAAAATTGCAAAGACCCCCAAAAAACGACCCGGACGCCGTCAACCGTCGGCGTCCGGGTGTGAGTTCACTGAGCAGACTCTCCTGTAAAGGTGATTTCCTTGCTGGTAGAGACGATGTTGATGTAGGTCTTGCCTACGCCCAGGGAAAGCTCCTCACCCTGGGTAGTGGTAAAGGTGAAAATGTCAGAATAGCTGTCCTTTGACCACAGAATGGGGATATACTTGCCGTTGCAGGCGTAATAGCCCTGGCCGCTACCCACCAGCGTCACATCCAGCCGCCCATAGGCATCCCCTTCGATTTGGGAAATGGCGGTTTGGATGACGATTACGTTGGTCACGCCGATGGCCTCGCCGGTCTGCTCATCCAAATAGCTCATAGAATAGCTTGTCCCGGACTCGGTATACACATCTGTGATGGTGTAAAGCTGGGTATCCTCATTGTAGGTGAAGATGTTGGTCTTATACCCGGAGAAGGGAACGGTGATGCTATTGGCCGGGGAGCCGCTCTCCGGCGTGCCGTCCTCGACAAAGGTGTGGGTGTGGGTGATGAGGTAGTCCTCCTCGTGGGACATATCATAGCCGGAGGAGGTTTCGACCCAGTCTTGCAGGGTGTCGGAGTTCAGGTACAGGGTGTGCTCCGTGGAATATCCGGCATTCAGACGGGCCTGGTCGCGGTAGAACACTTCGGAACCGGTGCCAAGGCTGTCCACCTCCAGGAGCGCCGTCTCCTCCAGCGCATTGTAGGCTTTGCCGCTGCCGCCGGCATGGATGAGGACGCTGTCCAGCGCATAGGCCAGATAGACGAAATAGGGCCGGGTGGAGCGGATAGAGCCGATTTTGCCCACGTCGGTGACATCCTGGAAAACCGCCATAATTCGGGTGACGCCGCCCTCTTCCGGTATCTCGTAGTAGAGGTCAGCCTGGGAGTTGCCAGACTGGGGCATCGCCTTGCGCAGGCTGTTCATCATCACGGCGTAAGGGCGATTGTTGGAGACGTCCGTCTCCGTACCCTCCCCGGTCAGCGGGTTGATAAAGGCGTAATTGGCCTCGACCTCCGGCTCCAGTTCGGAGGATACTTCTGATGCGACCTCCGGCTCAGCCTCAGATACCGATACTTCAGGCGGCGTGGCGGAGGAAGAAGCGGCTGGTTCCTCCGCTGCTGCAGATTTCTGACAGGCAGACAGCGCAAAGACTGTTGCCACAGCCAGCAAAAGGCAGAATAACTTTTTCATTTCTCTTGCGTCCTCTCTCAATAGAATTGTTCTGGGGGAAGCGCTGAAACGTGAGCGCAGGCGAAGCTGATAGGCGTGCGGGAAGAGTGCCGCGCATTTGTTCAGCAGTTTCCGAATGGCTGGACATATTGTACACTATAGGGCGGCGCGCTGTCAAGTAAAAGCTCAAAACTGCACAATATACCGCGACAGATTCTGCTTGGGAGGCTGGGGCGCAGCGGTTTGAAAGCGCTCCCATGTCGCATCAAATGAGGTTGAAAAGCGGGAAACAATATGATAAAATAAATAAAATGCGGAAGCAATCCCACATATCCAGGCAGGTGCGGACTGTGCGTTGCGTTCCATCGGAGGGGTAACTATGCCGAAGCTGCTGCTCTTTGCCCACAGCGGGCTGTCAGACGAGGACGCCAACGGCCGCACCATGAAGGCGCTGCTGCGGGCCTGGTCGCCTGAGGAGCTGGCCGAATTTTATTGCGATGTGCAGCCGCCGGACTTCACCGCCGCCGCGCAGTATTTCCGGGTCACGGATACCGAAATGCTGATGGCATTTCTGGGGAAACGAATCAGCAATCCGAGGGCCCCATCCAACGCACCCTCCCGCACCGCTCCGAACAGGGACGCAGCCCCCAGGATTCCCCCGTGGCTAAAACGTCAGAAGTACAATTTTGTACTCAAATGGGCGCGGGAGTACCTGTGGATGCTCAGCCCGTGGGGGCATCAAGGCCTCCGTGACTGGATACGGGCGTTTGACCCGGACAGTATCCTGTATATGGTAGGGGAGAGCCTTTTCATGGACAGGCTCGTCCTGGATGTGGCAAAACTGACCGGGAAGCCTCTGATTCTGTATCACGGTGAGGCGTTCCGCATCATTGACCTAAACAGGCGGAAGGGCCTGGAGCGGGCGTACTATCAGGCGGCGGAAGAGCGCTACGGGCAGCTGGCTGACCGGGCATCCCTTATCCTCTACCATTCCGAGTACCTGCTGCGGGCCTATGAGGCGCGATACCCGGCCTGTGCGGACGGGATGGTGGCCTACAACGGCGGGAGCTGTGACTACCAGGAGTACGTCAGTCACACGCCGCTAAAATTGACCTACTTTGGCAATCTGGGCGTTGGGCGGGTGCCGTCTCTGCTACAGGTGGCCGACGTTCTTTCTGAAATCGACGGTGCCTTAAAAATCGATGTCTATGGTACGGCGCTGGAAGAGGACGCCGCCTTGCTGCGGGAGCGGGCGAATATCGATTACCACGGCTTCATTTCGGCCCAGACGCTGCATGAGGTCGTGGAGCAGTCGGACATTCTGCTCCATGTAGAGAGCTTCGATGCCCAAATCGTGGAGAAATTGCGGTACGCCTTTTCCACGAAGCTGGCGCAGTGCCTGTGCGCGGGGCGCTGCCTCCTCTCCTATGCGCCTAAGGAAACCGCCTCGACACAGTATCTGCTGTCAGAGCGAGCGGCCGCCGTTGCCACCGACCTGTGTGAACTGCGGGAGACGCTGGCGGATGTTGTCACGAATGCGGAAAGCCGCACGGCCTATGCCCGTCGGGGCTACGCCGTCGCGCAGCGGAACCACAGGGCAGAGGTCACCTCCCAGCGGGTGAAGGATGCCATCACGGCAGTTTTAAACGAAGCGTCCGGGCCGCACCCGCTGAACGGGGAAGGAGCGGTCAGATGACCGCAAAGCTGCCTTCTCTGCGGGGGCTGTCGGGGGACGCGCTCCTTCTGACCTTTATCCGGCTGGTGACCATGACGCTGAGCTTTGCTGTCACGCGGCTGCTCTCTCAGCAGCTGACGGTGTATGACTACGGTACCTATTCGGAAATTCTGCTGATCGTCTCCACCGTATCGTCACTGACCATCCTTGGCATGGGAGACGGCGTCAATTACTTCTTTTGCAGCGAGGGGGACAGCGGTCAGCGGGAAGCCTATATCGCCACGCTTTATCTGGTGCAGTGCATCATCAGCGCCGTCAGCGGCTGCCTGATCATGGTGTGCAGCGCCCCTATCGCTGCCGGTCTGGGGAATGACCAGGTGAAGCAATACCTGGCCTATGCGGCGGTTTTGCCCCTGCTGCAAAATCTGCTGTCCATGACTCAGGTTTTGATCGTGTCTGTCGGCAAGGCGCGGCTGCTTGCCCTGCGGAATCTGGCGGTCTCCCTTATCCGGCTGTGGGTCGTGCTGCTGATGGTTGCATGGACGCGGAGCATCGGGTTGCTGCTCCTCGCTACGGTGCTGCTGGATGCCGGTCAGCTATTGTTCTTCCTTTGCATCCTGCGCAAAAACGGCAGCGCGTTTCGGCTGCGCAAGGCGCAGCTTCGCTTGCTCCCCCGCATCATGGCGTATACGCTGCCGATGGCCGTCTTTACGCTGCTCAGCATCGTCAACCGGGACTGCGATAAATATGTGATTGCCGCCATGACGGACACGGAGACGCTGGCGGTGTACGCCAATGCGTCAAAGATGCTGCCGTTTGACATTGTGCTGACCTCGTTTTCCACCGTGATGCTGCCGGCGCTGACAAGGCGCATCGCGGAAGGGAAGCGGGGGGAATCGCTTCGGCTATATCGGCGCTTTTTTGAAATCGTCTACGGCACCACGGCGGTCATGGTCTGCGCCGCCCTGGTGGCCTCGCCGCAGCTGATGGAGCTGCTCTATACGGAAAAGTACCTGAGCGGGTATCCCATCTTTGCGGTTTATCTTGCGGTTGACTTCGTGCGCGTCACAAATGTGACGCTGGTGTTGAGCGCGGCGGGGAAGACGAAGCCGCTGACGCTCCTTGCCATCGGCTCCGCCGCTGCCAATTTGGGGCTGGATGTGCTGCTGTTTTCCTGCCTGGGCGTCATCGGGCCTGCGGTGGCGACGCTGGCCGTCACAGGGATAACCGGCCTTCTGATGATGCAGTTGAGCGCAAAGGAGTTAGGCGGCGGGACACTTGACCTCGTTGACGCGCCCTTTCTGGTGCGGTTTGCGGCGGCGAATGTCGCGCTGTCCGTCCTGCTCCTTGCCCTGCGCACCCGGCTGGAGCAGGCGGGGGTGCAGGGTTGGCTGACGCTGCTTCTGCTCTGCGCCGCCTATGGCGTGACTATGTGCGCACTGTACGGAAAGCGGCTCCTACAGGATTTACGGGACATCAGCAGCATTTCACAGGGGAGGGCAGTAAAATGAATCTTCTGGTGACCGGCGCGAAGGGCTTCGTAGGGCGGAACCTGTGCGCCTCTCTGCGGAACCTTCAAACGGGCAAGGACAGGACGAGGCAGTTCAAAATCGATGAGATTTTTGAGTATGATTTGGATACCGACCCGGCTATGCTGGACTTTTTCTGCCAGAAGGCGGACTTCGGCTTTCACCTGGCCGGGGTCAACCGCCCCGGGGACGCCGCCGACTATATGACGGGCAACTGCGGGTTCACGTCCGTTTTGCTGGAGACCTTGAGGAAGCATGGCAACGCCTGCCCGGTGATGCTGGCATCCTCCATTCAGGCGTCCCTGGTCGGGCGCTACGCGGGCTCCCCATACGGCAAATCGAAGCTGGCGGCGGAGGAACTGCTGTTTCGGTATGCGGATGAGACCGGGGCCAGGGCGCTGGTTTACCGCCTCCCCAACCTGTTCGGCAAATGGTGCCGCCCCAACTACAATTCCGTGGTGGCCACCCTTTGCAACAGTATTGCAAAGGAGTTACCCTTTACAATCGACGACCCTGCTACAGAACTGACGCTGCTCTATATCGACGATTTGTTGAATAGCCTGCTGGACGCGCTGGAGGGGCGGACACAGCGCTGTAAGTACGAAGGGCTGACGGTCACTCCCACGCCCCAAGGTCGCTACTGCTACATTCCAACGGTGCATCAGGTCACATTGGGGGAACTTGCAGCGCTGCTGCAAACATTCCGCGACCAGCCCCAAACCCTGATGCTGCCGGAGCTTCCGGAAGGCTCCTTTGCCGGGAAGCTGTATGCGACCTATCTGTCCTACCTGCCGAAGGAAAAGGTCGCGTTTCCGCTGAAAACGAATGAGGATTTGCGGGGCGGCTTCACCGAACTGCTGAAAACCCCCAGCGGCGGACAGTTCAGCGTGTGCGTTTCCCGCCCGGGCCGCACCAGGGGGCAGCACTGGCACCACAGCAAGTGGGAGCTTTTTATCGTGGTGGCCGGGCACGGCCTGATTCGGGAGCGAAACATTTGGTCGGACGAGGTGCTGGAATTTGAGGTGTCCGGGGAGCAGCTGACGGCGGTTCATATGCTGCCCGGCTATACGCACGACCTCATCAACCTCTCCCAGACGGAGAACCTGGTGACGGTGATGTGGGCCAGCGAGGCGTTCGACCCGCAGCGCCCGGACACCTTTGCGGAGCCGGTGGAGGTGGAGTAAATGGGATGTAAACTGGATTATACGGATGTCTCTTTCCGGCAGAACGGCAGGCTAAAGCTGCTGATCATCCTGGGGACGCGGCCTGAAATCATCCGCCTGTCGGAGGTCATCCACAAATGCAGGCGGTACTTTGACACCCTCCTGGCCCACACCGGGCAGAACTATGATTACACTCTCAGCGGCATCTTCTTCCGGGATTTGAAGCTGGACGCGCCGGAGGTCTATATGGACACAGTGGGGGAGGACTTGGGGGCCACCATTGGCAATATCATCAGCTGCTCCTATAAGCTGATGGCACAGGTCAAACCGGACGCCTTGCTGATTCTGGGGGACACCAACTCCTGTCTGTCGGCTATTTCGGCCAAACGCCTGCACATTCCCATCTTTCACATGGAGGCGGGGAATCGCTGCAAGGACGAATGCTTGCCGGAGGAGACGAACCGGCGCATTGTGGACATCATCTCCGACGTGAATCTGGCCTACTCCGAGCAGGCCAGGCGGTACCTGCACGAGTGCGGCCTGCCCGGGGAGCGCACCTTTGTGACCGGCTCCCCCATGGCCGAGGTTCTGCGCCGCAGCCTGCCGGAAATCGAAGGCAGCGGCATCCATGCCCGTTTGGGGCTGGAAAAGGGCAGGTATATCCTCCTCTCCGCCCACCGGGAGGAGAATCTTGACACGGAGGGGAATTTCCGCTCCTTGTTTACTGCAATCAACGCCCTGGCGGAGCGCTATGACCTGCCCATTTTGTACTCCTGCCATCCCCGTGCACGGAAGCAGCTGGAGGCCAGCGGCTTTCCGCTGGACCGGCGGGTGACGCCCCATGAGCCGCTGGGCTTCCATGACTATAACTGCCTGCAACTGCACGCCTTCGCCGTGGTGTCGGACAGCGGAACGCTGCCGGAGGAGGCCAGCTTCTTCGCGTCCATCGGGCGACCCTTCCCGGCGGTTTGTATCCGCACCTCTACGGAGCGGCCCGAGGCCATGGAGCGGGGCTGCTTCGTGCTGGCAGGCATCGAAACCGCGTCGCTGCTCCAGGGCGTGGAGACGGCGGTGCAGCTGCACATGGACGGTGCGCATGGAACGCCTGTGCCGGACTACCAGGAGGAATCCGTGTCCACCAGGGTAGTGAAAATCATCCAGTCCTACACCGCCATCGTTGACCGTCTGGTCTGGCGGAAGGAGCAGCCCAGGTGAAGGCTGCGCAGCCGGAAGGGAGGAGCTGAATGGAACCAATGGATGCAGCACCGGCGAGGTGTGTTACAATCAAGGACTTTTGGAGCATTTTCGTCCGCCATTTATGGACAATCATTCTGGCCGCGCCCCTGGCGGTGGGGCTTTCGTTCGCGGCTGTGCAGCTGGCCCTTCCGCCGCTGTACGCCTCAACGGCAACGCTGTATATCCTGTACCAGAATGAGGAGGACGGCGCGGCCAATACGGCCTCGGATTTCTCACTGGCGCTGAATGTGGTCAACGGCTGCACTTATCTGCTCAAAAGCCACGCAGTTCTGGATGAGGTAATAGACACCTTGCAGCTGACGGTGGACTATGAGGCGTTGTATGACCGCGTCTCCACTGCAAACCCGGAGGACACCCGGATTTTAGAGGTGACGGTTCAGGCGGAGACGCCGGAGCTTGCAAAGGAAATCGCAAACGTACTGTGTGAAATTGGTCAGGATAAAATCACGGATGCTATGGGCTTTCAGCAGGTACACTTTTTTGAAACGGGAACGCTGGACAGCGAGCCGAGCAATCGCCTCAGCACTGTGTCCTACCTCCTGATCGGCATGATTGCCTCGGTGCTGGTCTACTCTGCCTTCCTGATTGCGTTCCTGCTGAATGACAGAATGGACACGGCAGAGGACATTCAGCAGTATCTTGGGTTGAGCGTCCTGGGCGAGATACCCAACGCAGACAGGGCTGCGCGAAAAGCCACCGGCTTTGGCCGCAAAAGGGGGGACGAGAGGAGATGAACTGTGTCACGCTGACGCTGCCGGAACGGGACAGCGCCCTTCTCCGGGAGGCGTATCAGGCCCTTTGCGTCAACCTGCTGTTCTCCTGTCAGGAGCGGTCTGTGATTGCTGTCACAAGCTGCGGGAAGGGGGAAGGGACAACCACCGTTTCCCTCAACATCGCCAGGCACCTGGCAGAACTGGGGAAAACGGTGCTTGTCCTCGACGCAGACCTGAGAAGCTCCGTAATGGCAGAGCGAAACGCCGCCCTCAGTGCTGCCGCAGGACTGACCGAGGTTTTGAACGGACAATGTTCGTTGGACTACTGCCTGTACACAACGCAGCATCAGAAGCTGCACCTGCTGTTTGCCGGAGCGTGCCCTGACAATCCGCTGGAGCTTCTGAGCGGGAGCCGATTCCGTATGCTGCTGCTGGAACTGCGGAAGCAATATGACTACGTTCTGGTCGATACGCCTCCGCTGGGGACGTTCGTCGATGCGGCAGTGATTGCCGCCCAATGCGATGGCGCGATTTTGGTGATAGGGGACAGGTCTGCGCGCCGCAAGCAGGCCCAGGCCGTTGCGGCGCAGCTGGAAAAGTGCGGCAAAATCTTCGGCGTTGTCCGGAATCATACCGGAACGAGGCGGACAGGTTGAATCGTGGCGGGATACAGGCGGACGGACGGCTGCACACCCTGCTCCTTTGGAAAATTCTGCCGCCGCGCAGACATCTTTACAAGTCCGCGCAAAAATGATATGATGGCAGTTGTGAGAAAGAATCACTGCAACGCCCGGCGTAAGGAGGACGCTTCAAATGGAAATCGAGCGCAAATTTTGGATAGACCAATTCCCGGATTTACCCTGTAAGGTTCACAAAAGGACAGAGCAGGGCTACCTGAGCATCACACCCTTCGAGGTGCGCATCCGCAAAAGTGAGGACTGCGCCACAGGCCAATGCACCTATCGCCTGACCATCAAGAGCCAGGGCGACCTGGCCCGACATGAGGTGGAGACCGCCCTGGAGGCGCAGCAATATGAGGAGCTGAAGGGCCTGCTGGAGCGGCCCATGATTTGCAAGGATTACCGGGCCTATGCGCTGGAGGACGGATACACGCTGGAATGCTCCATTGTGGATGGGGGCGTTTTCTCCTATGCGGAGGTGGAGTTTCCCTCTGAGGAGGCGGCAGCTTCCTGGCAGCCGCTGCCCTTCCTAGGCCGTGAGACCACCTATGAAACGGGCTTCAAGATGCACAACTATTGGCTTGACCGCACAGTTCCGGGAGGAAAGTCAGAGTAAATGAACTACAGAGCGAAGGGTATTTGCGTCCTGCTGGCCCTGCTGCTGGCCGTTGGGCTGACAAGCTGCGGAGAGCAAACGGAGAGCACCCGCACCATCGCAGTGGTGACGGACGGCGGCTCCTTCCAGGACAGCTCGTATAATCAGGCGGTTTACGAGGGCGTTCAGGCATGGTGTGAAGAAGCGGGTTATGAGGTTGCCTGCTATGTGCCGGAGGGCAGCACCTCGGAGGATTTGTACAACAGCATGAATCAGGCCTATGAGGACGGCGTTCGTGTGATGGTGGTAGCGGGCAGCAGTTTTGAGCAGCCGGTGTATGAGATTCAATCGGAACGCAGCAGCCTGCAAATCCTGCTGCTGGACGGGGAACCCCATGATATTGACTATAATTATGAGACGGCGGAGAATGTACACTGCCTCCTCTTCCAGGAGGAGCAGGCCGGATTTCTGGCCGGTTACGTCGCCGTGGCGGAGGGGTACCGCCGCCTGGGCTTCGCAGGCGGCGTGCAGCTGACCTGGGTGATTCAGTACCTGTACGGCTTCCTCCAGGGGGCGGATCAGGCAGCCTATGAGTTACGGCTGGAGGAGGGCGACGTGACGGTGCGCTATACCTACTCCGACACCTTCGACGCCAGTGACAGCCTGGAAAGCACCTGTGAAAAGTGGTACGGCAAAGGAGTGGGCGTGATTTTCTCCGCCTGCGGCGATGGCCTTGAAAACGTACTCAGCGCAGCGGCGGCCAGCGACAAAAAGGTG
This sequence comes from Clostridiales bacterium, assembly GCA_021200895.1. Classification (GTDB taxonomy): domain Bacteria; phylum Bacillota; class Clostridia; order Oscillospirales; family Oscillospiraceae; genus Onthomonas. The sequence goes on from JAJQFX010000122.1 coordinate 31,576, forward strand.
ATCCTTTCCGACTTCGCCCGGCAGGATGATCAGGTCTTTCTCTCCACCGTGAAGCGGTTTGACACGGCCATTGCGCTGGCGCTGGACAGCCTGGAGAAGAACGACTGGGAGTGGGGTGCCTCGGCAGCAGGCCAAACCGCTACCGTCGGCCTGGCGGAGGACTGCGTGGGCCTGGATGTGACAGAAGAGGATTGGCCCTTCACGGGCATGAGCTACGACGAATATGCTCTGCTGGTGCAGGACATCGTTGACGGCTATATCGTCATTTCTGACAGCATCAGCGAGGTACCCACCCTGCGGGTGGTTTCAGCCAGTAAAAGCTGACAATAACGGATATGAAAAGGGCGGCCACTTTACAGTGGCCGCCCTCTTTCATGCAGCTAATGAGATTCGTCCTCCGGTCAGGATGCCTTCAGACGCAGCCACTCTGAATCGTACAAGTCCAGAATGTCCTGCGGCAGATTGGTGTACACCTCCGTCAGGCTCATAACATCCTGGGCAGGGTAGGCGATGTCGCTGTTTTTCAGTTCATCCGACAGCAGCTCCTTGGCGGCGCTCTCCGGCGTGGAGTAGTAGATATACTCCGCGTTGGCGGCAGAGGACTCCGGGTCACACATGAAGTTGATGAAGGCCAGGGCGTTCTCCACATTGTCAGCGTCCTTGGGGATGCACATAGCGTCCACATAGTAGTTGGTGCCCTCTTCCGGGATGAAGAAGGACAGGTCAGGATTCTCTGCCATCATGGTGATGGCGTCCCCGGCATAGTAGGGGCCCACCGCTGCCTCGCCGGCCTCCATCTTGTCAAAAATCTGGTCCATCACATAGGCCTGCACCAGGGGCTTCTGCTCAATCAGCTTGTCCACAGCCGCCACGATTTCATCCTCGTTGGTGGTGTTGTAGGAATAGCCCAACAGCTTCAGGGCGATGCCGATGGCGTCCCGGCTGTTGTCGAACATCAGGATTTGGCCGGACAGGTCCTCGTCCCACAAAATATCCCAGCTGGTGGGCTCATAGTCCACCATGGTGGTGTTGTACACGATGCCCACCACGCCCCACATATAGGGGACGGAATAGGCGTTGTCCGGGTCGTAGTCCAAGCCCTTGTAGTCCTCATCGATATACTCGTAGTTGGGAATCTGGTCAAAGTCCAGTTCCAGCAGCATATCCTCCTCGATCATGCGGGAAATCATATAGTCGGACGGAATGATAACGTCATAACCGCCGGAGCCGCTTTTCAGGGTGGCGTACAGGGATTCGTTGTCGGAATAGGTGGAGTAGTTGACCTTGATACCGGTCTCCTCCTCGAACTGGTCTAGCAAATCCTCGTCGATATATTCGCCCCAGTTGTAGACGTTGACCTCGCCATTGCTCTCGCTGCCGGAGCCGCCGCAGGCGGTCAGGGGAAGGCACAGCGCCAGAGCCGTGCCAAAGGCAATCAGTTGCTTTTTGTTCATGGATGTCCCTCCTCGATTCTCTTTAGTTTTTCTGCCGCAGCTCGGCTTCCCGTCTGGCGGCTGCCCGCTCCTGTTGGGCGGAGCGGATGTTTACCACGGCCAGCAGGCTCAGCACCACCGCAAACAGCAGCGTGGACAGCGCGTTGATTTCCGGGCTGATACGCTTGCGGGTCATGGAATAAATCTCCATGGCCAGGGTGGAGGTGTTGGACCCTGCGGTAAAATAGGAAATCACGAAGTCGTCAACGCTCATGGTGAAGGCCATGATGGCTCCGTTCACCACGCCGGGCTGAATCTCCGGCAGCACCACCTTGGTGAACGCCTGCCAGGGCGTGGCCCCCAAATCCAGAGCCGCCTCCTCAATGTTGGGGTCGCACTGCCGCAGCTTGGGCATGACCGACAATATCACATAGGGGATGTCAAAGGTGATGTGGGCCAGCAGCAGGGTGCCGAAACCCATTTTCAGCTCTGTGCCGGTCACGCTGCCGAGGGTGCTGTTGAATACGCCGATGGCAAAGACGAACAGCAGCATCAGGCTGACGCCGGTGATAATGTCCGCATTGGTCATGGGGATGTTGTTCACGGCCATGCAAACCGAGCGGGGGCGCTTCTTCATATTGAAGAAGCCGATAGCCGCCATTGTCCCCAGCACCGTGGAAATAATCATGGCCAGGACGGAGACCTCCAGCGTCGTGATCAACGCGCTCAGAATCCGGCTGTCCTCAAACAAATCCCGGTACCACTCCAGGGAGAAGCCCGTCCAAACCGTCCGGCTTTTCGAGGAGTTGAAGGAGAATACAATCAGCACCACAATGGGCGCGTACAGGAATACCGCCGTCAGCAGCAGAGCCAGACGGGAAAATACACCATTCTTTTTCAATAGATTGCCGTCTCCTCTCCCTCACCGAAGTGGTTCATAATCGCCATCATCACCAGGACGATCACCATCATCACCAGGCTGATGGCGGAGCCGAGGTGCGGATTGTAGGCGCTGCCGTAGAACTGGGTCTGAATCAAATCGCCCAGCAGCAGCGTCATGCCGCCGCCCAGCAGGGAGGAGATGGCAAAGGTGGATACGGACGGGATAAACACCATGGTAATGCCGGACAGCACCCCGGGCAGGCTCAGCGGGAAGATGACCCGGCCGAAGGTCTGGACGCCGTTGGCCCCCAAATCCTCCGCAGCCTCTACCACGCTGGGGTCGATTTTTTCAATGACGGTGGTGATGGGCATAATCATAAAGGGTAGATAGTTGTACACCATGCCCAACACAACAGCTCCGGGGGTGTTTATCATATGAAAATATTCAATTTCTGTGCCGAATATCCTATTGATTAGGTTGAAGAAACCAATATTTTGCAGGAAGGTATTGATGATGCCGGTATTCTCCAGCAGGCTCATCCAGGCGTAGGTACGCAGCAGGAAGTTCATCCACATGGGCAGCATAATCAGCACCATGGCGATACGCCGGACGTTGGCGCTTTCCCGGGAAATCCAGTAGGCCACCGGATAGCCAATCAGCAGGCAAATCAGGGTGGCAATCAGCGCCAGCCGGAAGGAGGTGAGAAACACAGGCCAGTACTGGGTCATGGTCTGGAAGTTTTCCAGGGAAAAGCCGCCGTCACGGGTGGTAAAGGCATAGCCCACCACCAAAAGCAGCGGGACGATGACGAAAATCGCCATCCAAATCACATAGGGTATGGCGAGGAACTTCTTCTTCATCTGCCCTCACCTCAATTCTTATGCATGACCTGGATGTTCTCCGGCTCCACGGACAGGCCCAGCCGGGTGCCTACATCGTAGGCGTGGGTGTTCTGCACCTTCCACGCATAACCGTCCGCCGCCCGTATCATCATCTCATAGTAGATGCCCTTAAAGACGATGTTCTCCACCGTTCCGGCGATTTGGCCCTCCGCCGGCCCGGAAATGAGCAAATCCTCAGGGCGCACCACCACGTCCACCCGTTCCCGCCGGGCGAAGCCGCGGTCCACGCAGTCAAAGGTGCGGCCGCTGAAGGTGACCTTATAGTCCTCCTCCATAATGGCGTCCACAATATTGCTCTCACCGATAAAGTTCGCCACAAAGGCGTTCTTCGGTTCATTGTAAATGTCCAATGGGGTACCGATTTGCTGAATCCTGCCCTCGTTCATAACAACGATGGTGTCGCTCATGGTCAGGGCCTCTTCCTGGTCATGGGTCACATAGATGAAGGTGATGCCCACCTGCTGCTGAATCTTCTTCAGCTCCGTCTGCATCTCCTTGCGCAGCTTCAAATCCAGGGCACCCAGCGGTTCGTCCAGCAGAAGCACCTTGGGCCGGTTGACGATAGCCCGGGCGATAGCCACCCGCTGCTGCTGTCCGCCGGACAGGGAAGTGGTACTTCGCTTTTCAAAGCCGGAAAGGTTCACCATGGACAGCGCTTCCTTCACCCGCTGGCGAACCTCCGCCTCAGGGGTCTTGGAGATGCGCAGGCCAAAGGCCACGTTTTCATAGATGTTCATATGCGTAAAAAGCGCATATTTTTGAAACACCGTGTTAATCTGCCTTTTATAGGGCGGCAGGTCATTGATCCGATTGCCGTCAAACAGGACGTCGCCGCTGGTAGGCGTCTGAAAGCCGCCGATGATGCGCAGCGTCGTGGTTTTCCCGCAGCCGGATGGACCCAAAAGGGTCAAAAATTCCGCATCGTTGATATACAAATTGATACGATCAAGCACGAGGTCTTCGTCAAAAATCATGGAAACCTCGTTCAGCCGAATCAGTTCCTTGGACATTTATCCTCCCCCTCAATGTGAGTCATTATTCCCTCACGCCTCTCTCAAAGGCGCAAGACTACGTTGATTATACCGTTTTGGCACCCAAAACACAATGTTCCGGTAAAAATTTTCATTGTGACAGTTGACGATTTTCCTTCCGAGATTTCTTTTGAATTTTGTAGGACTTGGCAACTAATTCGCCACAATAGCAGAAAAAGCGTCCCCCTTCGACGCGGAAAGGGAACGCTTTTCACTTCGCTGTCAACGGAACGGGCTGCTTACAGTACCCGCACGCGAATCACGTTGGGAATCTGCATAATTTCCTCCACAATGCTGTCGCCAACCTTAGTGTCCAAATCGACGATGGTGTAGGCCATCTCCTTGCGGGAGCGGTTAATCATGTTCTCAATGTTCATTTGAGTGGCGGAGAACAGATTCAGAATGGAGTTCAGCACCGTGGGGACGTTTTTGTGAATCACGCAGACCCGGCACCGGCCGGAACGCGGCATGGAGACCTGGGACATATTCACCGCATTGGTGATGTTGCCGTTCTCCAGATAGTCGCTGATCTCCTGGGCGGCCATCACCGCGCAGTTGTTCTCGCTCTCCGGTGTGGACGCCGCCAGATGGGGAGTGCCGATGACGTTCTTCACGCCCACCAACTCGTTATCCGGGAAGTCTGTCACATAGGACGCCACATGGCCAGATTCCAGGCCCTGAATCAGCGCTTCGTTGTTCACCAGGCCGCCCCGTGCCAGGTTGATGATGCGGACGCCGCCCTTCATCTTGGAAATGGCCTCGGCGTCGATGGTGTTGGCCGTCTCCTTGTTATAGGGGATATGGATGGTGATATAGTCGGAGTTACGGAGCAGTACGTCCAAATCCGTGATATGCTTCACATGAATGTCCAGCCCCAGGGCCGCATCAACGGACAGGAACGGGTCATAGCCCAGCACCTCCATACCCAAGGCGATGGCCATATTCGCCACCTTTGCACCGATGGCGCCCAGGCCGATGATGCCCAAGGATTTACCGGCCAGCTCCGGCCCGGCAAAGGCGGATTTGCCCTTTTCCACCACAGTGGTGACGTCGATTCCGGCGGCCACCTGATCCTTCACCCACTGGATGCCGCCCACCAGGTCACGGGAGCTGAGCAGCAGGGAGGCCAGCACCTGCTCCTTGACCGCGTTGGCGTTGGCGCCGGGAGTGTTGAACACCACGATGCCTTCTTTACAGCAGCGGTCGATGGGGATGTTATTGGTACCCGCACCGGCCCGGGCGATGGCCAGCAGTTCCTTCGGGAAGGCCACATCGTGCAGCTTTGCGCTGCGGACGATGATGCCATCGTACTTGTCGAAATCGTCAGCGACCTGATAGCGGTTCTTGTCCAGACGGTTCAGGCCCACCGCTGCAATTTTGTTCATAGTTTGGATGCGATACATTTTAGGATACCCCTTTCAAATTTACGGCTTCAATCTCGCCGCGCATTTCCTGCCGGCGCCGGAACGCTTCAATCTCACGCCCCCGCTCAGTCCAGCCCCTCTATTATATGCTTTTTTTCCCGGTTCGACAATTTGACGAAAGCACAAAAACCACCACGTTTTATCTCGCAAGTTTGTGAAGGTTGAAACATTGTAATCTAAGCATGATACCCCAAAAGGGCGCACAAAACCA
>JAJQFX010000237.1 GCA_021200895.1 Clostridiales bacterium
CTGGCGGCTTCGCCTTGTCCCTCAATCAGGTGGTCTATCCCGTTAGAGACGATGTAACTTCTCACTGGTGAGACTGCCGCCGATGGCGGCTGGGGACGATTGCCGCCCACGTCCCTCGCCTTACGGCGGGACGGGCGGCAATTTTGTTGCCCTTTGGTCGATAAAATCTGACTGTACGGCTGCGTGATTCCCCTCAACCCAAGATAGGTTCCCGAGGTTGATGACATTGGCACAAAACGGGACGGGCAGGACAACAAAGCGGCGGTAGGCAGCGGCCCGGCATCCCGCACATTCGCCGTGTAAAAAACGACTGCCACCCGCTCCGCAGCAAGCGGAACGGGTGGCAGTTTTCACGTTGTTTTGTCACGGAACGCCGACAGACCGAACGGCGTTATACCGGACGGACCACAAAGGTCTCCCGGTAAGCGGGGGACAGCGCGGCGGCAGCCTGTCTGGCCTCCGCCTCCGTCCCGAAGAGGCCGAACACGGTGGGGCCGGTGCCGGACAGGCAGGCCCCCAGGGCGCCGGATTCAATCAGGCTCTGGCGAATCTCCCGGGTGGCGTTCCCCTGCTGGGGAGGAAGCACGTCCTCAAAGACGTTGTACAGCCGGTGGGCCACCCCCTGTAAGCTGCCGCCCTCCAGAGCCTTCAGCATACCGGCGGTGTCCGGGTGGCAGCGCAGCTTGAAGCTGTCAATGCGGTGGAACAGCTCCGGCGTGGAGACGGAGAAGGAGGGTTTGCACATAACGATGGCGCAGTCCGGCAAAGCGGGGAGGCGCGTCAGCCGCTCCCCCCGGCCCTCGGCCAGGGCGGTGCCCCCCAGCACGCAGTAGGGTACGTCGGAGCCGACGCCCTCCCCGATTTTGGCCAGCTGCTCTGGGGTCAGCCCCGTCTCAAAGAGGCGGTTCAGCCCCCGCAGCACGGCGGCGGCGTCGCTGCTGCCCCCGGCGGTACCGGCGCAGACGGGGATATGCTTGTCCACCCGGATGCGCAGGCCGCCCACGTCTACGCCGATGGCCTGCTGAAAGGCCCGCGCAGCCATGACGGCCAGGTTCTTCCCGTCCGTGGGCAGGAAGGAGAAGTTAGTGGTGAGCCGGACGCCCGGCTCCTCCGTCAGGGTCAGCACAATGTCGTCATGGAGGGAGACGCTCTGCATCACCATCCGCAGGTCGTGAAAGCCGTCCGCCCGCCTGCCCAGTACGTCCAGGGTCAGGTTCAGCTTGGCGTAGGCTGGCTCGGTCAGGGAAGCGGTCACTTGATTTTCCTCGCTTCCAGGTAGAACCGCTTGTCCTGGGCCTCCCCCATGGAGAAGGTCTTGCGGGGCAGCGCCCCGTCGTGGATAACGGTTTTAAAGAGCTGGTCCTTGCCCATGGCGGGGAGGAGGAAGGCGATGTTCCCCGATTCCGCCCCCAGGTGCGCCGCCACGTCCGCGCCGTGGACATAGTCGATGCTGCTGCCCACATGGGTGCGGAGCCAGCCGTCCAGGAAGGCTTGCAGCGTCCCCACCGCCAGCTGGGCCTTGGGGTCAGGTACGGTGATAACGCCCTGCTCCTGGGCGGTGACGTATTGGAAGCTGTGGCCCTCCCCCTCGCCGTAGTGGGCCCCGGGGTAGAAGGCCATCAAATCCGCCAGCAGCTGCTGGGGGTCGATGTGGAACACCACCCGATGGATGGCCTCGAACTCCAGCGCGTCCTCGTGGAGGTTTTCCAGTTCCACCAGGGCGTAGCGGGAGAGCAGCTCTTTCCCCTCCGGGGCGGCCAGCTTCTCCTCTTCATACAATGCCTTGGCGGAGGCCAGGGAGTGGTTGCCGTCCCCCACGGCGAAGAGCAGCTGGGGCATCCCCTCCGCGTCATAGCGCCGGGCGAAGGCTTCCGCGTCCCGCAGCCCCTCTATCATGGCCAGCACCTCCTCCTGCTGGGCGGGGGTCAGCAGGTAGCCGGTGATGTGGCCGCCGTCCGCCATCAGGTCAAAGTCATAGAGCTGCTCCATCTGGTCGGTCTCGGCGGTGAGATGCTCGATGATTTGCCGCTCCGGGTCGTCCATCAGCATGAGGATGTGGGGCAGCTCGATGGGGGCCTGGCGGCGCACCGCCACCCTGGGGGGGATGCGGCTGAGGACGGTGCCCTCCGTGGCGCGAATCAGGGTCTGGGAGCCGGCGGTGTAATCGTACTGCTCCAGATCCACGGCCCCCACCAGCCCCCGGCGCAGCTTGCCATTGGACAGCCACCGCTCCACATAAATCAGGGCGTGGGGAATCGTCTGGAACACACCGTCGTCCAGGTAGCGCTGCATGGCCTGGGCGATTTCCATATCGTGGAGGCTGGTTTTCCCGTCGCTGAGGAAGGCCTCCGGCAGCATCAGCCGCAGGGTGGAGGGGGCGTCCCCCAGGGAGCGGTGGATGCGCTTCCAATAGTCCGGCTGGGAGGTATACTGGTCACAGGCCACAACGCTCCATTTGGTCAGGTCGCAGTCCTTGGGCAGCAGGATGTCCGCCGGCACAAAGCAGGGGAAATCAGGCAGATGGCTCATAATCGTTCTCCTTCTCAAATAGTCGGCATCGGCAGCGCCGCCTCTCTCCGTGGGGCGCGGCCAAAGGGGTCAGTCCATGGCCCTCCGGATGGCGGCCAGCAGGTCGTCAAAGGACTCATAGGCGGCCAGCTCCGGGTGGTCGGCCTGAATCTGGGGGGTGCTGCGGAACAGGAAGCCCGCCTTGCTGGCCTGAATCATGGCCAGATCATTGTAGCTGTCGCCGCTGGCGATGGTCTCGTAGCCGATGGACTGGAGGGCCTGCACGGTGGACAGCTTGGATTTGGCTACCCGCATATGGTAGCCGGTGATTTCCCCGTCCGGGGCCACCTCCAGCTGGTTGCACATCAGGGTGGGGTAGCCCAGCTTCTTCATCAGGGGCATGGCGAACTGCTCAAACGTGTCGCTGAGCACCACCACCTGGGTGAAGCTGCGCAACTCGTCCAGGAACTCCTTCGCGCCGGGCAGCGGGTCGATGGTGGAGATGACGGCCTGAATCTCCTTCAGGCCCAGGTGATGCTCCTTCAGGATGGCCAGGCGGTAGCGCATCAGCTTGTCGTAATCCGGCTCGTCCCGGGTGGTGCGCCGCAGCTCCGGGATGCCGGTGGCCTCGGCAAAGGCGATCCAAATCTCAGGGACCAGCACGCCCTCCATGTCCAGGCAGGTGATGTACATCATAAGTTCGTTCTCCTTTAAAGTAGTTGTTCTTTGGGGCGTTACCGGTGTTTCAGGAAATGCTCCAGCCGCTCCAGGGCGGTGGCCAGCTCCTTCATGCTGGCGGCGTAGCAGCAGCGGGCGAAGCCCTCCCCGCCGGGGCCGAAGGCAGAGCCGGGGATGATAGCCACCTGCTCGGCCTGCAAAAACTGGGTGCAGAACTCGTCGCTGCTCAGGCCGGAAATTTTGGTGACGTTGGGGAACATATAGAAGGCCCCCTTGGGCTCGAAGCACTCCATCCCCAGGGTGCGGAAGCCGTCCAGCAGGAACCGCCGCCGCCCGTTGTACTCCGTCCGCATGGCCTCGATGTCGTTATCGCCAAATTGCAGGGCCTCGATAGCGGCGTACTGGCTGACGGTGGGGGCGGACATGATGCCGTACTGGTGAAGCTTCACCATCTGACTGCAAATCTCCTTGGGGGCGCACAGGAAACCCAGCCGCCAGCCCGTCATGGAGTACGCCTTGGAGAAGCCGTTCACCACGATGGTGCGGTCATACAGCTCCGGCAGGTTGGCGGGGGAGACGTGGTGGCCGCCGTAGGTCAGCTCCGCGTAAATCTCGTCGGAGATAATCATAATGTCGGTGCCCTCCAGCACCTGGGCCAGGGCCTCCAAATCCGCCCGCTCCATGATACCGCCGGTGGGGTTGCAGGGGTAGGGCAGCACCAGGGCCTTGGTCTTGGGGGTGATGGCGGCTTGCAGCTCCTCCGCCGTCAGGCGGAACTCGTGCTCCGCCTTCGTCTCCACAAAGACGGGGGTGCCGCAGGACATACTCACCAGCGGGCTGTAGCACACGAAGGAGGGGGTGGGAACGATGATTTCATCCCCCGGCTCGATGAGGCAGCGGAGGGCCAGGTCGATGCCCTCGCTGCCGCCTACGGTGACGAGGATTTGGCTCATGGGTTCATAACTCAGGTCGAACCGCCGCTTCATGTAAGCGGAGATTTGCCGCAGCAGCTCGGAAAAGCCCCGGTTGGGGGAGTACTTCGTCAGCCCCTTCTCCAGGGAGTAAATACCGGCGTCCCGGATGTGCCAGGGGGTGGGGAAGTCCGGCTCCCCAATGCCCAGGGAGATGGCGTCGGGCATATCCTCCAGCAGGTCGAAATACTTCCGGATGGCGGAGGGGGGGACGTCCTGGATGCGCCGGTTCATAATCGCGCTGTAGTTCATACGAAGTAAAATCCTTCCTCCTGCTTTTCCGGGGCCTTGAAAATCAGGTGATTCTCCTTATACTTTTTCAGGACGAAGTGGGTGGCGGTGGCCTTCACCGCGTCGATGGCGGACAGCTTCTGGGAGACGAACATCGCCACCTCCTGCAAGGTCTTGCCGGAGATGATAACGGTCATGTCAAAGTCGCCGCTCATCAGGTAGCAGGCCTCCACCTCCTCATACTGGTAGATGCGCTCGGCCACTCGGTCAAAGCCGTCTCCCCGCCGGGGCTCCACCTTGACCTCGATGAGGGCGGTGACATCCTCACGCTTCACCGCGTCCCAGTCGATGATGGCCTTATAGCCCAGGATGATGTTCTCCTCCTCGTAGCGGCGGATGGAGTCCTGAATCTTCTCCTCCGAGGTACCCACCATGGCGGCGAGCTGTTTATGGGACAGGGTGCAGTCCCCCTCCAAAAGCTGTAACAGTTGGTCCATATTGCAGTTCCTCCCTGCAACACGCGGCAGGAACCCTCCCGCCGCACAAAAAACAAAAATCAGGGGTCATGGGAAGGTTTATAAAACTCCCACACCTCACCAATTTTATTATAGCTGGTTTTTCCCGTGAATACAACCCTCATTTTTTGAGATTCCTGCA
>JAJQFX010000098.1 GCA_021200895.1 Clostridiales bacterium
AAAAAAACCACCGGTGGGGGCGATCCCCCCAGTAACCCCCCCACTCTGTTTTCTGTTACGACTGCATGGCCATCTTCCGCCACAGGTCGCCGAAGATGTCCCCAAAGCCCTTGCGCTCCACCCCGTCGCAGGCCAGCAGGGGCAGCTGGGCCACCGCTTCCCCGTCCACATAGACGATGAGCTGGCCCAGGGTCTCCCCCGCTTCCACCGGGGCGGTGACCGATTCCTCCAGCGTATAGTCGGTGGTGACGGCGGTCTCCTGCCCTTTTTCCACCAGGATACGGAGGGAGCCGTCGGGGCAAACTGCCACCGTGTCCGCCTTGCCCAACTGCACCGGCACGGCGGGGATGGGCTCCTGGGGAGCGGCGTCCGCCAGCGTCCACCCGGCGAAGCCGTAGTTCAGCAGATTCGTGGCGGCGTCAAAACGGTCTGCGCTGGTGTCGCTGCCCAGCACCACCGCAATCAGCTCCATGTCCCCCTGTAGGGCGGAGGCGGAAATGCAATAACCCGCCGCGTCGGTGGAGCCGGTTTTCAGCCCGGTGGCCCCGGGGTAGGTGCGCAGCAGCTTATTCGCATTGGCCAGGCCGAAGGCCCCGTCCCGCAGGCTGTCCATCCAAATGGAGGTGTAATTCCGAATCAAATCATGCCCCAGCAGCGCCCGGCTCATCAGGGCGATGTCATAGGCACAGCTATAGTGGCCGTCGGCGGGGAGGCCGTTGCAGTTGGCAAAGTGGGTATGGGCCATGCCCAGCTCCCCGGCCCGGCGGTTCATGGCGTCCACAAAGGCGGCCTCGCTGCCGGAGACGTACTCCGCCAAGGCCACCGCCGCGTCGTTGCCGGAGGCCACGGCCACCGCTTTTAAGAGGTCGTCCACCGTCATCTGCTCCCCTTCCTCCAGGTAAACCTGGCTGCCGCCCATGGAGGCGGCGTAGGCGCTGACGGTGACGGTGTCCTCCAGATGGATGCGGCCCTCGTCAATGGCCTCGGCCGTCAGCAGCATGGTCATCACTTTGGTGACGGAGGCAGGCTCCAGCTCCTCCGTCTCGCAGAGGGCATAGAGCACTGTGCCCGTCTCCCGCTCCATCAGCAGGGCGGCCTTCGCCTGCACCTCCGGGCCGGAGGCGACGCCCTCCGTCCCTACCGCACAGGCGCAGGGGGCAGCCGCCCCCAGGGCGCACCACAGCGCCCACAGGTAAAACAGAACACCCCATCTTCTTCGTTTCATAGGAACTTCCTCCCACTCTAGCGTCCCGCCGCCTGGCGGCGGATTTTGTACCCTTACTTTGTGCAAAAACGGCGCTGGCATACTGGAAAAATCCGCCGCCCACCCCATTCCCACGATGAAAGGAGCCCCTCATGAACAAGAAACTTCAGCTTACCCGCTATCTGGCCGGTGCGGCGAAAATCGCCATCGGCAGCGCTGTCGCTATCCTGGTTGCAGAGGTTTTGCAGCTGGACAACGTCACCTCCGCCGGTACAGTGGCCCTGCTGACGGCAGTCACCACCAAATGGGAGACCATCAAGCTGTCCGTCAACCGTATTCTGGCCTTCTTCGTCTCGGTGGCGCTGGCGTGGGTGGTCTCCCTGGTCTCCGGCGGGGAGTGGAACATCTGGATCACCTATGGGGTATTCCTGTTCTTCATGGTGTTCCTCTGCCATCTGCTGGGGTGGAAGTCCACCATCTCCGTCAACGCCATCATCGGTATGCACCTGCTGACCAGCGGGGACTACAGCCCGGCGTTTATCCTGAACGAGTTCCTGCTGATTTTCATCGGCATCGTCTGCGCCATCGTGCTGAACCTGTACAACGGGACGAAGCACTTCCACAGTCGGCCGGTGGAGGGCATCACAGAGACGGACAACGGAATGCAGCTGATGCTGCGGGAACTGGCGGGCTATCTGACCCCGACGGAGCAGCGCTACGAGGTGTGGGACGATTTGACAAAGCTGGACAAGACCCTCCACTTCTACCTGAGCGAAGCCTACCGCTATCAGGACAACACCTTCCAGTCCCACCCCCAATACTATATCGACTACTTCGCCATGCGCATCAAGCAGTGTACCATCCTCCGCAACCTCCACGCCGAGCTGCGTCAGGTGCGGAGCATCCCTGACCAGGCGGAGACGGTGCGGGAGTTCATCCTCTACACGGCGGCCTACGCCCAGGAGCATAACCTGCCCAGCAAACAGATGGAGCGGCTGGACCAAATCTTCCTGGAGATGAAGGAGGAGCCGCTGCCCCAGAGCCGGGAGGAGTTTGAAAGCCGGGCCATCCTCTATCACGTCCTGATGGATCTCCAGGACTTCCTGGCCTGCAAGCAGAGCTTCATCGAGGGGCTGGACGAGAAGCAGCGGAAAATTTACTGGGACGCCCCGGAAGCGCCGGAAAAACCCTGAAAATCCGGAAAAATCCCTTGACTTTTCTCAAAAAAGCGGTATACTGTTATGGTATGCGATTTTCGCGTATCAATAACTTTCTTGCTTTCGCGGAAGGCGAAAGCCATTTGTCCATAAGGAGGTGCAATCACATGGCAAAGGTTTCTGGTAAGTACGAATCCCTCTTCATCATTGACGCAAGCCTGGGGGACGACGCAATCGCCGCGCTGGTCTCCAAGTTCCGGACTCTGGTGGAGCAGAACGGGACCCTGGGCGAAGTGAATGAATGGGGTAAGCGGCGTCTGGCCTATCCCATCAATCACAAGACCGAGGGCTACTATGTTCTCATGACCTTCACATCCGCGCCCAGCTTCCCCGCTGAGCTGACCCGTAACTACAACATCACCGATGGTATCATCCGTTCCATGGTGGTGGAGCAGGCAGAGTAAGGGGCGTCTGAGATGTTGAACAGAGTAATCCTTCAGGGCCGTCTGGTGGCAGACCCTGAACTGCGGCATACGCAGAACAATATCGCCGTCGCCACCTACCGCATCGCGGTAGACCGCAACTACGCCACCCGGGACGCCAACGGCAACCGGCAGACCCAGGCCGATTTTATCAACATCGTCTCCTGGCGGCAGAGCGCCGAGTTCGTGGCGAAGTATTTCAACAAGGGAAGCATGATTCTGGTGGAAGGCCAACTCCAGGTGCGGGACTATACCGACCGGGACGGCAACCGCCGCTACGTCACCGAGGTTGTGACCGATAATATCAACTTCTGCGGCTCCCGGCGGGAGAGCCAGTCTTCCGGCGGCTACAATCAGCCCTCCGGCGGCTACGGCCAGTCCAGCTACAGCGGCGCCACCGCTGCCCCCAGCTCCTATGCGCCCCAGACGGCGGCCCCCGCAAATGAGTTTGCGGAGCTGAATGATGATGACGGCGAACTGCCGTTCTAACCGGATGTATCATCCGATACTCAAAGAAGGAGGTTCCTACTATGGCTTTTGAGCGTGGCCCTCGCGGCCGTAAGCGCAGAAAGGTCTGCGCATTCTGCGTGGACAAGGTTCAGCAGATTGATTATAAGGATACTGCCAAGCTGCATCGGTATATCTCCGAGCGTGGCAAGATTCTCCCCCGCCGCACCACCGGCACCTGCGCGATGCATCAGCGCCAGCTGACTGTGGCCATCAAGCGCGCCCGTCAGATTGCCCTGCTGCCCTACGTTGCAGAGTAAGCGATTTTTCACAGGTCTCAAAAAGCCGTGCAGCCCCAGGCTGCGCGGCTTTTTTCTATGCAGCCCGCCCAAACACAGGATTTTTCCTGTGTTTGATAGGATGTTTCGTGTTGGACTTGCGAACCGTTTTGGTCTATGATAAAGGCAGATAAAACAGCAGGTACGCTGCACAAACTTACTCTGAACGCCGGGGCAACCTCCTAGGCCCCGGCCCATACGAAAGGAAGGACACAGTTATGGTATATCAGATCTCTGAACTGACCGAAGCCGAAAAGAAGCTCCCTGTGGCGAAATACTATTACAATTACCCCCTCCACGGGCCGAACCCCCTGTATAGCCAGCTGCTGGATTTGGGGGCCATGTCTCCTGAGGACGCGCTGCCCCTGGAGCGGTGCTTCGACCTGCTCCGGCCGGAGGGCTATGACAAGGTGGAGTACGGCTACTGCATGATGCCCGACGGCAGCGGGTACATCGCCAACTACTCCGTCCTGTCCGACAGCGTCACCCCGGAGATGCGGATGTGGTACGTCAAGTGGCTGAACATCCACTCCAAGCATCTGCCGGAGGGCGTGGGCAACATCCGTTACAAGCTGTGGAACCAGGTGGATCACATCGACCACGGCCTAGTGGACGGCGACTTCAAGAAGGGCATCTACACCCTGGAGACGCTGGACATGGGCCGGGGCAGCGAGGCCATCCGCTCCATCCGGCACAACTTCGATGTGCGGGATTACGGCTTCCCGGAGGACAAGTATCAGGCCCTGATGGACGCCCACATCGGCATCACCTCCTGCTGGGAGTCCTTTGACTGCCCCGGCTCCCATCTGGTGCTGTCCGTGACCCGGCCCTGCCCTCTGGGCGGCGTGGAGACCCTGTCCCGGGAGTGGATCGGCTACAAGGCGGAGAATGGGAAGTTCGTCCGTGACCCGGAGACGCCGGACTTCATGCTCTGTGAGCAGTATCTGCGGGACGTACAGATCCACAACACCGTGGAGCAGCAGCACCTCTCCACCTTCCTGCCGGAGCTGTACGCGGAGTACCACGACAAGCCCATGGACGCGGATTAAGGGCGTTGGAACCGTCTGAGATAACATTGCCCCCGCCTGGCATATGCCAGGCGGGGTTTTCCGTGTTGCCCTTCTACGGAAATCAATTTTGAACTTCGTTTCACATAGAAATCCCTCCACCGGCTGTCGCCGGTTCCCCCTCCGCCGTCAAGCGGCATTTCCGCTGCGCTCCCTATCCTCTCAGGGCAATGGCATCAACTTAAAATGCAATCTATCCTGGGTTAAGGAGAATCACGCAGCCGTACAGTCAGATTTCCACGACCAAAGGGCAACAAAATTGTCGCCCGTCCCACCGTAAGGCGAGGGACGAGGCGGCAATCCCCGCCAGCCGCCATGGGCGGCAGTCT
>JAJQFX010000083.1 GCA_021200895.1 Clostridiales bacterium
GGGAGGGGCTTCGGGGCCTCGCCCCTCCCTAAGAACCCTCCCCCTATCCCACTGTAGGCTTCGCCTTGTCTCTGCCGTTCCGTGGTAGCGCAGGCAACAGACGATGTAACTTGATACCTGCTGAGACTGCCGCCCATGGCGGCTGGATACGATTGCCGCCCATGTCCCTTGCCTTACGGCGGGACGGGCGGCAATTTTGTTGCCCTTTGGTCGTGGAAATCTGACTGTACAGCAGTGTTATTCCCTTCAACCTACGATAGATTGCATCTTTGAGTTGATGACATTGCCTTTCAGGGGAGCCATTGACGTAGTGATTGCAACAACTTCTTGCCGCCCCTGAAAGGGTAGGGAGGCGCAACGCGCCGGAAATGCCGCTTGACGGCGGAGGGAACCCGGCGACAGCCGGTGGAGGGGTTTCTATGTGAAACGAATTTCAAACTTGATTTCCGTGTGCCGCCGTTTCACGCAGTTGCGCAACCGCCCAATTTATGCTATAATAATTTATTCACGCAGCCTCCCCAGGGCCTGTCAATGGCCCGGGAAGACGCAGCGAAACGATGAGACAGGGGGTGCGCCCATGGACCGCAGCGATATTATCCAGGAGTTCGGCAGCGACGATTATTACAAGGGCCTGCAATATGTGAACCAGGGCAGGGTCAGGCATTTGGACGTGACGAAGAGCCGGAGTTGTGTAGACCTGCACGCCAAGGTGCGGGGCCAGGTGCTGTATGATGTGGACATCACCATTATGGACAGCAGCCTCTCCTACTGGTGCGACTGCCCCCAGTGCGACTATACGGGCCAGTGCAAGCACATCGTAGCGGCCCTGCTGGAGTATATCGGTGAGGTAGAAGCGGAGCAGCCGACTGCGGCGGCACAGCCCTACCAGCGGGGCAGGCGGCAGCTGGTCAGCGACCAGGCCGCCCGGACGCTGCTCCGGGAGGCGGAACGGCAGAGCATGACCGCCGCCCAGGGGGCGGAGCCGGTGGGTTCCGTCCACCTGATTCCCGCGCTCTGGCTGGACGACTGGCGGCACGAGGTAGGGCTGGATTTGACGGTGGGCATCTCCCGCCAGTATGTGGTGAAGAACATCCGCAGCTTCCTCAGCGCGGTGGAGGGGGAGGAGGAAGTCGCCTACGGCAAGCAGCTCTCCTTCCGCCACAGTCTCAGCGCCTTTGACCGGCGCTCCCAGACGCTGATCGACCTGCTCCGGCGGGACGCGGCGGAGTACGAAACCATGAAGGTCAGCCCTTACCGCGACTACCCGGGGACGGCCCGGCGCATCGTTCTGTCGCCCAGCTGCCTCGATATGCTGTTCGACCTGTACCAGGGGGAAACGCTCCCCATGGGCGGCAAGCACCACCTTCTCCTCCAGGAGGCGCAGCCGGAGCTGGAGGCCGCCCTGCGAAGCGTGGAGGGCGGCCTGGAGGTGGCGCTGCTGGAGGAGGCGCAGCTGCTCCACGGAACCAGGCGGGACTACCTGCTGAGCGGCGATGTCCTGTTCCCCTGCAGCCCGGAACTGAAAGCGCTGGCCGAAACGGTGCTCAGCGGGCGGCGGGGCCTCTACTTTGACAGCAACCGGCCCCTCTTCTTCGCCCAGGAGGATTTGCCCGTCTTTACGGCGGGGGTGCTGCCCCGGTTGAAGCGCTGCTTCACCATTACCGGGGACGAGGCGATGCTGGAGGACTACGCGCCGGATACGCCGGTGCTGCAATACTATCTGGACTGGATAGGGGACGCCCTGACCGCCCAGCTCAAGGCGCTGTATCGGGACAAGGTGCTGCTTGTCCAGGACGACGCGGAGCCGGAGGGTATCCGCCGCAACCGGCTGGCGGAGCGCCGGGGCCTGTCCGCGCTGGAGAAGTGGTTCGGCCAGGAGGAGGACGCCGGACGCTACCGCCTGGAGGACGAGGACAGGCTCTACGCCTTCCTGACCACCGGCGTGGCGGAATTGCAGGAGTACGGCGAGGTGTACACCTCCGCCGCCGTCCAGCGCCTCCACGCCCCCCAGCCCAAGGTGCGGGTGGGGGTTTCCGTGTCGGCGGGGCTGCTGGATTTGGAAATCGACACCGGGGCCTTCCCCCTGGCCGAGCTGGAGGCCCTGGCCCAGGCGGTGCGGGCCAACCGGCCCTATTACCGGCTGAAAAACGGGGCTTTCCTGTCCCTGGACGAGAGCGGCTCCCTGACCCGGCTGGCGGAGTTGAAGGACGGCCTGGGGCTGAAGGATAAGGAGTTGGCCTCCGGGACGGTGGCTCTGCCCCTGTACCGGGCCCCCTACCTGGAGCAGACGTTACAGGGCAGCGAGTCCCTGCGCTACAGCCGGGACGACGGCTTCCGCCGCCTGGTGCGCAGCTTCCGCACCGTGGCGGACAGCGACTATACCCTCCCCGCCCAGTATCAGGACATCCTGCGCCCCTACCAAAAGACGGGGTTCCGCTGGCTGAAAACTCTGGCCCAGTACGGCTTCGGCGGTATTCTGGCGGACGATATGGGTCTGGGCAAGACGGTGCAGGCCCTGTCCTTCCTGTCCTCCGCCAAGGAGGAGGGGAACACCCTGCCCTCCCTGGTGGTCTGCCCCGCCTCCCTGGTGCTGAACTGGGGGGACGAATGTCGGAAGTTCGCCCCGGAGCTGAACGTGCTGCTGCTCAGCGGCACCGCCGCCGAGCGGCGGGCCCAGTGGGAGCAGGTGGAAGGCTGCGATTTGGCAGTCATCTCCTACGACTCCCTCCGCCGGGACGTGGCCCAGCTGGAGAACCACAGCTTCTACACCTGCATCCTGGACGAGGCCCAGTATATCAAGAACCACAACACCCTCAGCGTCAAGGCGGTGAAGCAGGTGCGCAGCAAGCTTCGCTTCGCCATGACCGGAACCCCGGTGGAGAACCGCCTCAGTGAACTTTGGAGCATCTTTGACTTCCTGATGCCGGGCTACCTGTACCGCTACAGCGAGTTCCAGTCCCGGCTGGAGAAGCCCATCGCCAAAGAGCATGACGAGGGGGCCGCCAAACGGCTGGCCGCCCTGACGAATCCCTTCATCCTCCGGCGGATGAAGGGGGACGTGTTAAAGGAGCTGCCCCCCAAGACGGAGAGCGTGCGCTATGTGGCCCTGTCCCAGGAGCAGCGGAAGCTGTACACCGCCGTGGCCATGGACGGCAGGAACGAGCTGAAACAGGCCGGGGCCAACGGGCAGGAGAAGCTGAAGGTGCTGGTGCTGCTGATGCGGCTGCGGCAAATCTGCTGCGACCCCCGGCTGTGTCTGGACGGCTACGAGGGGGAGAGCGCCAAGCTGGACAGCTGCAAGGAGTTGGTGTCGGAGGCCCTGTCCGGCGGGCATCGGATACTGCTCTTCTCCCAGTTCACCTCCATGCTGGAGTTGATTCGTCAGCGGCTGGAGCGGGAGGGCATCTCCTACTTCGTGCTGGAGGGCAGCACCCCAAAGCGTCAGCGGGCCCAGATGGTGGAGCGGTTCAACCAGGGGGAGGGCGAGGTGTTCCTCATCTCCCTGAAAGCGGGGGGCACCGGCCTGAACCTGACCGGGGCGGACACGGTGATTCACTACGACCCCTGGTGGAACCAGGCGGCCCAGAACCAGGCCACCGACCGGGCCCACCGCATCGGCCAGCGCAGCGCGGTGCAGGTGTACAAGCTTATCAGCAAGGACACCATCGAGGAGAAGATACTGGACTTGCAGCAGCGCAAGCAGGAGCTGGCGGACACCGTGGCCGGAACGGAGGAGGGCATTCTTGCCCTGTCCGGTCAGGAGCTGCTGGAGCTGCTGGAATAATTTCCCACCGAGTAGGATAAAATAACGGAGGGCCTTCCGCCCCGCCGTAAAGGGAAAGTCCAGTTCTTCCCCCTGAAAGTGCGCAAAGTCAGCGGAAAGGACAAAAAACAATCTATTTTTGTGAAAAATGACAAGAAAAACCCTCTTACAAAAAAGTGAAAAAAGGTGTATAATAAATGCACTAAGCAGAATGGAGATGAAGCGTCATGCTGGAGAGCAGAAGTTTGATTATGCACGGGACCGCCGGCGTCTGCCGGGTGGAAGGCTATAAAAAGCTGGACGGGATGCCCGGAGACTATGTCGTACTCAGCCCGGTGTATCTGAAGGACGCCACCTTTTACACCCCGGCCAATGGCAGCAAGGTGAAGATGCGCCCCGTGATGACAAAGGAAGAGGCGGAAGAGCTGATTGCTCAGATGCCGGACGCGGAGCCGATTCAGTTCTCCGGCATGGCAGACCAGAAGCAGCGCAGCGCCGCCATTATGAAGTCTGGCGACAGCTTTGAGCTGGCCCGTCTGGCGAAGACGGTCTATCAGTACCAGCGCCGCCGCTCCAAGGCGGGGAAGAAGCTGTCCAGCACGGACACCGGCATTTTGAAGCAGACAGAGCGGCTGCTGTTCGGTGAGCTGGCTACGGCGCTGGACGTCCCCTATGACAGCGTGGAGCGGTACATCGTGCAGGTGTTCCAGGGGAGCTGACGCAGCTATAGTGACGCGCCTTCCGGAAGGGCAGCCTTTCGGGAGGCGCTTTTTTTGCGCTTCTCCGGTGCCAAACGGAATCGCGGCCATGAATTTATACAAAAATGTGAAAAAACCTCTTCCTTTACGCCGAAATTTGTGCTACAATGGATACCGCATGAATGCCCCTTTTGTGGGCTAGAAGAAAGGAACCTGGATCTATGGGAATTATGAGAAAGCTTCTCGGAACCAACTCCAAACGAGAAGTGAAGAAAATCACCCCCATCGTGGATAAAATTGAATCACTGGCCGACGAGTATAAGGCGATGAGCGACGCGGAGCTGCGCGCCAAAACGGACGAATTTAAAGAGCGCCTGGCCCAGGGGGAGACGACGGACGAGATCTTGCCGGAGGCCTTCGCCACCTGCCGGGAGGCGGCTGACCGTGTGCTGGGCCTGCGCCCCTACCGGGTGCAGCTCATCGGCGGCATCATCCTCCATC
>JAJQFX010000197.1 GCA_021200895.1 Clostridiales bacterium
CAGTGGGATAGGGGGAGGGTTCTTAGGGAGGGGCGAGTCCCCGAAGCCCCTCCCTGAGCCGCCTTCTTTCCCCCATTTCTTGGCGGAGCAAGAAATGGGGCCCGCCGGGAGGGCAAACGCCTTATTGCCTTATGGTATCCTTGCCCAAGGAGTGCAAAACCCTTAAATTGATGACATTACCCTTTCAGGGGAGGAAAAAATTATTGTAATCACTACGTCATTGGCTTCCCTGAAAGGGTAGGGAGCGCAGCGGAAATGCCGCTTGACGGCGGAGGGAAAACCGGCGCTAGCCGGTGGAGGGGTTCCCGTGCAACACGGATTTCAAAATTGAGTTCTATGTTGCTGCGCCGGGAAGGGGAACGCCCCCTTTGCAGCACAAAGGAGTTCCCCCCGGCAAAGGAGACCTTCGCCGGGGGGAGGGAGAGAAAGAGAAGAAAAAGAGAGTAGAGCTTTTCTGCTCTGCATGATGTAGTATAGCAAATGCGCGGCGGGAAATGTTGGACAAACTTCAAAGTTTTTTTGAACAATCTGTGACCTCTGCCCTGCGCGGGCGGAGGTTCCTTGTTCCGGGGCGCAGCGTTCAGTCCTGGCCGGGGCGCTCGCTGCGCCGCACCTTGCGGTAATAGGAAACGGCGGAAATCAGCAGCGCGATCGCCGCCAAATGGGCGGGCACCATCCCGACGGCCACCCGCGCCCCCTGGGGGCCGAGCATGATTTCCCAGCCCCGCAGCATCAGCATGAATACCACATCCCACACCGCCACAGCAGCTGCCACTACGATGGCGGTGGTCAGAAAGGCTTTGGCATTCTTCCCCTCCCGCTGCCGGGTGGCCTCATAGGGGGAGCCCAGGGCGTGAAGGGTCAGGTTCTCCGCCTGCTCCGGGTCATGGTCAGCGCAAAGCGCGGTGTAGCGTTGATACGCCCGCAGGGACACCTCCCGCCGCACCTGGTACTGCTCCTCCTCCGCCGCCCGGGAGGCCGCCTGGTCGCACCACTGCTGTAAGGCGGGGGGCAGCTTTTCATATTCCATCATAGCGTTCTCACCTCAGTTTCACTCCGGCAAGCAAAGCGCTGCCTGCCGCTGGACACGGCCCGGCGGAACGGGTGTGGCTCCGCCGGGCGGGATGGTTCTGCCTATGCGGCGTCTATGGGGGACACCGGGGGACGGTTCCCTCTGCGGTACTGGACGACGGCGCTGACCGCCAGTATCACCACCAGCACGATGGTTGCCACGTTGGTGGCAGCCAGCTCACCGGCCAGCTTCGCCCCGCCGGCGCTGGTGAGATTCAGCCAGGCGCTGGGCACCAGAGCCGTGACCGCCACCACGTCCACCACCACCAGTATCACCGCCGCCACAATGGCGGCGATCAGGAACGCCCTGGCCCGCTTCCTGGCCCGCCGGGCGGCGAAGTCATAGGGGGCGCCCAGCTGGTTGAGGGCCGTGACCTCCGCCAGCTTCGGGTCATGGTCGGCGCAGAGCGCGGTGTAGCGCCGGTACGCCTGCTGGGCGGCCTTCTGCCGCACCAGATACCGGTCATCCTCTGCCGCACCGGAGGCCGCCCGGTCGCACCACTGACGCAGGGCAGTGGGTAGCGCTTCATAGGTCTTTTCATATTCCATATATTCCATCATGGTTTGTTGCCTCCTTTCATAGAGCTGCATTTTCAAATGTTCTTTCGTTTCTGCTGTTTTGCATGACCCAGCGGTCACGGATGGCGGATGGAGGGCGACCGCTGGGTCGCTTGAGGTTACTTCGCTGCGGTGTCAGAGGAGGCCAGCGGCGGGTCCTTCACCTCTGCCACGCTCTGGATACCGGCGGCCAGCCCGGCCAGCCCCTGAATCTCGGAGGGGATGATGATTTTGGTGGCCTTGCCGTCGGCGGCGGCCTGGAAGGCCTCCAGCGCCTTCAGCTTCACCACCGGGTCGGTGGGGGCGGCCTCGTTCAGCAGCTTCAGGGCGTCCGCCTGGGCCTGCTGCACCTTCAGGATGGCCTGGGCCTGGGCCTCGGCCTCCAGCAGCTTGGCTTCCTTGGCGGCCTCTGCCCGGAGCACCAGGGACTGCTTCTCGCCCTCGGCCACCAGGATCTGGGACTGCTTCTGGCCTTCGGCCTGCAAAATCTTTTCCCGGCGTTCCCGCTCGGCCTTCATCTGCTTCTCCATGGCGTTCTGAATTTCCTTGGGGGGCAGGATGTTCTTCAGCTCCACACGGTTGATTTTGATGCCCCAGGGGTCGGTGGCCTCGTCCAGGATGACCCGCATCTTGGAGTTGATGATGTCACGGCTGGTCAGGGATTCGTCCAGCGTCAGGTCGCCGATGATGTTCCGCAGGGTGGTGGCGGTCAGGTTCTCAATGGCCAGCATGGGCTGCTCCACGCCGTAGGTGTACAGCTTGGGGTCGGTGATTTGGAAGTAGAGGACGGTGTCGATTTGGATAGTGACATTGTCCTTGGTGATGACGGGCTGCGGGGGGAAGTCGGAGATCTGCTCCTTCAGGGAGACGATTTTCGCCACCCGCTCCAGGAAGGGGATGGTGAAGTGGATGCCCACGCCCCAAACCGTGTGGAACGCGCCCAGCCGCTCAACGACGTAGGCACGGGACTGGCGCACCACCTTGATGTTGATGGTCACGAGGAAGATGATAAGGACGACTAAAATAAATAAAATGATGAATCCCATGTGAGTGCTCCTTTCTGTTTCTACCGTTTGTCAGCCAATTCCTTCGGCTGGACGAATACCTTGACGCCCTCGATGCGGAGGACTGTGACAACTGTGCCGACGGGGATCGGCTGGCCGGACTGGCTGCGGGCGCTCCAAACCTGGCCACGCACCTTGACCTGGCCCTTGGCGAAGAGGTTGTCTATCTCCTCCAGCACAACGCCGTCCGCCCCCACCACCAAATCCAGGTTGGTGTGCTTCATATCCTTCTCGGAAAAGTATCGGTTCGCCAGGGGGCGAAGGAGCAGCAGTGTTACGATGCTGACCAGCAGGAATACGCCGATTTCCGCCCAGATATTCTCGATAAACAGTGATACCAGCAGGGCGCACAGGGAGCCCAGGGCGAACCACAGGGACACCAGCCCCACCGTCACCGCCTCCGCCGCGGCAAACGCCACCAGCAGCACCAGCCAGATGACCATGTCAACAGGATGATTGACCATTTTCTGTTCCTCCTTTCTGTGAGTTTGAGTCTGCCTCCTGTTACTACTATGATTCTATCACAGTTCTATGCAAATGTCGAATGAAAATACGATTAGAAAATCCGGTAAATTTTTAATCCAATTTTCATTTTTCTTTCAGAGGTTCCCTAATTTTCTGTTTTTCCGTCCAGCAGCGGCAGGACGAGGGTGAAGCGGCTGCCCTGCCCCGTGGCGCTGTTCAGGGCGATGTCGCCGCCGTGGCGCTGGGCGATCCACCGGGCGATGGGGAGGCCCAGGCCGGTGCCGCCGGTGGCCCGGCTGCGGCTCTGCTCTGACCGGTAGAACCGCTCAAAGACCCGCTCCTGCTCCGCAGGGGGGATGCCGGGGCCGGTGTCGGTGACGCTGAGGAGGGCGCGGCCCTCCACGGCGGCCAGGCTCAGGGTGATGGTGCCCTCAGGGGGCGTGTACTTGCAGGCGTTGTCCACCAGGATGCGCACCGCCTGGCGTATCAGTCCCACGTCCGCCAGGACGTACACCTGGGGCTCCAGGTCGCTGTGCAGCGTCTGGCCCGGCTTCAGCAGCGCCGTCTCCCGGAAGATGTCCTCCGCCAGGTCGGACAGGCAGAACCGTTCCGGCTCCACCACCTGAGTCTCGTTGTCCCCCCGGGCCAGGAACAGGAGCTGCTGCACCAGCTCGTTCATGTTCTCCGCCTCCTTGCGGATGGCGTCCACCGCCTCCTGCCGGATGGCGGGGTCGTCCTTCCCCCACCGGTCCAGCAGGTCGGCGTAGCCCTGGATCACCGCGATGGGGGTGCGCAGCTCGTGGCTGGCGTCGGAGACGAACCGGGCCTCCGCCTGATAGCCGGTGTCCAGCCGCTCCAGCATACTGTTGATGGCCGCCGTCAGCGCCGACAGGCTGGTCTGCCCTGCGGGGAGGCGGCGGCTGCTCAGGCTCTCCGCGTTGATGTCGTCCAGCCGCTGCACCAGCTGCTGGAGGTCGGTGGTGGTCAGCTCCGTCTTGGCCAGCACGTCCGCCGTCTCGCTGATGGCCTCCAGGGGACGGGTCACCTGCTGCACCATCCAGTTGTCGTACTCCACGCCGGTGACCAGGGCCACCAGCTCCACCGCCACGATCAGCACGAAGGCCCAGGCCGGCCCCCGGAAGCACAGCAGCAGGATGGCGTCGATGGATACATACCAGATCATCCCCCGGAAGAACAGCCGCATGACCTGTTTGCGCACCTCCGAGGCGCTTGTATCCTGATTCATGTTGTAGCCCTCCCTGTTTCGTTTTTGTTGACGGGTTTTGACGGGTTTGTATAAAATTCGGTTGGTTTGCGTTCCAGCAGTTAGGAGGTGAAGCCTAAATCCTCCCTTTTCTGTAGGGGCGACCCTTGGCCGCCTGACCGCTCATCCCTTCCGGCCATAACCGGCGGTATCCGGTTCCAGTAGGGGTGAACAGCGTTCGCCCGGCCCGTTTCCTCCTCAGACAAGGCTGGATAGGGGAAATGTGGTTTCCTGACCGGGGCCGTTCGTTCCTTAGATACGGTTCTTTAAAGGAACAACAGCTTGCCCTTGCCAGGGCGGGGCCTGACTGCCGCGCTATCACTTTTAACATATCCTCCTCGGTCAGTGAGCCTTGCCAGCATAGCTGGCTGCGGTTTTCGGCTAAAAATATGCCGCTGGCATATTTTCTTAACGCCGCAAACTCGCTCCGCCGAGAAAAATAGCAAAAGAGGGCGGCTTAGGGAGGGGCTTCGGGGACTCGCCCCTCCCTAAGAACCCTCCCCCTA
>JAJQFX010000119.1 GCA_021200895.1 Clostridiales bacterium
GGACGTGGGGGACGATGCAGTAGGTGCAGAAGTTGTTGCAGCCGTACATGATGGACACCCAGGCTTTCAGCTTGCCCTGGCGCTGCACCGGCAGGCCCTCAGCGATGTAGCCGTCCACGTCCGGCGTGGCGAACACCCGCTGGCGGGTCTGGAGGACGCTTTGCAGCAACTCCGGGAACCGGTACAGGGCGTGGGGGCCGAACACCATGTCCACATAGCGGTAAGACTTGCGAATTTTCTCCTCCATGTGGGGCTCCTGCATAGCGCAGCCGCAGAGGCAGATGATTTGCTCCGGCTTGTTGCGCTTGGTGTGGGACAGGGCGCCCACGTTGCCCAGCACCCGCATCTCCGCGTGCTCCCGGATGGCGCAGGTGTTGATGACGATAACGTCCGCCTCTGCCTCATCCTCCGTCATGGCGTAGCCCATGCGGGAGAGCATCCCCCGAATCTGCTCAGAGTCGGCCTCATTCTGCTGGCAGCCGTAGGTGTCCACCATGGCCAGCTTCGGCGCGGGGGAGGCGGCGTTCTCCGCCGCGATTTGGTCGCAGATGGCAAGCTGCCGGTCAATTTCCTCCTGGGGGATCAATACTGCCTGACGTTTCAATCCGGGTTCCTCCTAGTGCAATGCCCAAGGGCATTTAATTCCATATTAAAGTAGTATACCATATCTGAGGGAAAGTGACAAGCGCAGGGGCAAAAATTCTCACAGGAAGTCCCCCCCATCTGCCCCGCGGCAGGGGCGGTACGGGCCGCAAAAGTTCCCCTTTTCGTTGGAACAGTCTGGAAACCACCGGAAACGGAACATTCTCCGTACTTTTAAGAAAAATTTAATATCTTCCACCTTGTCAAGGAGCCTGCCTTGTGGTAAGATAAAAGTAAGTTTCTGTGGGGCGGCGTTTCTCCGCCCGCAGTTCCGAAGGAACCATCACCATAACGGCCCGGGCGGTTCGCCCCGGCCTGGAGGATAACCTACCATGAAGCATATCAAACGATTTTGCGCAGCGTTTCTGACCCTGGGCCTGCTGGCCCTCACTGGCTGCGCCGGACAGGGAAACGCCGCCGCCAGCTCCTCTTCCCTGTCCGGCAGCACCCCGCCGGAGCCGGACGCCGCCGCCAGCATGACGCTCATCGGCATCGCCCTGTCCGGCAGCGCGGAGGAGGATGACTCCCTGAACGCTCAGGCCACCGAGCTGCAAACCCGCCTCCAGGATACGGGCCTCTCTGTGGAGATTGCCTACGCGGAGGGGAACGGGGACACCCAGAGCCGTCAAATTAACGCCATGATTGAGGACGAATGTGCCATCCTGATCGTGGAGGCGGTAGACGCGGACGCCATTGACGACGCCCTGACCGCCGCCGGTGAGGCGGGCATCTCCGTCCTGTCCTGCAGCGCTTCCCTGGATAACAGCGCCGTCACCTGCTATGTGGGGACGGACTACGCCGCCATGGGGGCCGCCCAGGCCGCCTATCTGGTGGAGACCCTGGGGCTGGACGGCGAGGATGCCGGAAGCGACACCTACACCCTGGAGCTGGTGGTGGGGGACACCGCTGCCGACCAGCTCATCTACGAGGGGGCTATGGAGGCCCTGGACGCATACCTGACCAGCGGCCAGCTGACCATCCCCTCCGGCCAGCAGAACTATGAAGATGTGGCGACGGCGGACGCCGCCGGACGGATGGAGAGCCTGCTCTCCTCCTACTACTCCGATGGAGAGAATCTGGACGTGCTGCTGACCACCAGCAACGAGACTTGCAGCGCCGCCCTGACCACGTTCAACGCCTCCTATAAGGGCAGCGTCTATCCCATCGTGGTGGGGGCCCAGTGCGGGCTGGAAAGCGTTCAGTGGCTCAGTGACGGCTACCTGGCCATGACCACCCTCTCCCCGGAGGTGGACTATGCCGACCAGCTGATTACCCAGGTGCGGCAGATTCGCAGCGGCGAGACTGTGGAGGACTATCTGGCCACCGGCGAGACCGTCACCGAGGAGAACTTCCTGGAGGTGCTGGTGGACAGCGGCCTCTACTCCGTCTCCCTCACCGGTGAGGTCACGGAGGGCGAGAGCGAGGACGCCGAGGAGGGAACGGACACCGAGGACGTGCCCATAGTGGAATATGAGGCGGAGGACGACCTGGAGAGCGACAGCTCGGAGGGCCAATAAAAAAATTCCCCTTTCACACTTCTGTAACATTTTCCTGTGAAGTTCTGTAACATCCCAGGTGTATCGTATAAGCATGAGTTGAGCAACTTCTTCTTTTCATTCTATCCTCCCTAATTTCCCTATAGGAACAGCGGCCCACAAGCTGGGCCGCTGTTCCTTCTTCCGTTTCCTGCCAGACACAACAAAGCGGCGGTGCGCTCTGATTTGGGGCGCACCGCCGTTTTTTGCTGCCTTATTCCCGCTCTGCCAGGGGCACAAACTCCCGCTTGGGCACGATGGACTTGTAGGCCGGGCGAATGATTTTCCCCGGCGTGGTGTAAATCTCCTCCATCCGGTGGGCGCACCAGCCGGGCATCCGGGCGGCGGCGAACAGGGGGGTGAACATCTCCTCCGGGATGTTCAGCATCATGTACACGAAGCCGCTGTACAAATCCACGTTGGCGCACATGGGGCGGTCGTTCCCCTTCACCTGGCGGAACACCTCCGGCGTCAACCGCTCAATGGACTCCACCAGGTCGAGGCCGTCGTCCATGCCCTTCTGCACCGCCAGGCGGCGGGCGAACCGCTTCAGGATGGCCGCCCTGGGGTCGGACAGGGTATAAATGGCGTGGCCCATGCCGTAAATCAGGCCGCTGCCGTCCCCCAGCTCCCGGTTCAGGATGCGCTTCAGGACGGACTTGATTTCCTCGTCATCCTTCCAGTCGTGTACCTCGTCACAAATCACGTCCATCATCTGCTTGCAGCGGACGTTGGCTCCGCCGTGACGGGGGCCCTTCAACGCCCCCACCGCTGCCGCGATGGAGGAATAGATGTCGGTATAGGAGGAGGAAATCACCCGGCAGGTGAAGGTGGAGTTGTTGCCGCCGCCGTGCTCGGCGTGCAGCACCAGGCACAGATCCAGCAGCCTGGCCTCCTCCTCCGTGTAGGACTGGTCCTTGCGGATGGCGGCCAGGATGTTCTCCGCCGCGCCCTTGTCCTTGATGGAGCGGTGGAGGTACAGGGAGTCCTTATCGTAATAGCACCGCTTGGCGGAGTAGGCGTGGGAGATAATCATGGGGGTGCGGGCAATGAGCTGCATGGCCAGCCGCAGCTCGTTTTCTATCGTTCTGGTCTCCGGGTCGTCGTCATAGGAATAGAGGGTGAGGATGCTGCGGGCCAGCTTGTTCATAATGTCCCGGCTGGGGTTGCGGATAATCATGTCCTCAGAGAACATATGGGGCAGGGTGCGCATTTCCCCCAGGACGGTGCAGAAGTCCTCCAGCTGCTGCTGGTTGGGCAGCGCGCCCATCAGCAGCAGATAAACCGTCTCCTCAAAGCCGAAGCGCCCCTCGGTGATGAAGCCCCGAATCAAATCCTCCACGTCGATGCCGCGGTAAATCAGGTGGCCTTCCACCGGGATGCGTTCGCCGTCCTCCACCATGTAGCCCCGGACGCTGCCCACCTCGGACACGCCGGCCATGACGCCGGTGCCGTCGCTGTTGCGCAGGCCCCGTTTGATGTCCGCCTTCTGATAGATAGCGGGGTCGATGTAGTTGTACTTGGAAAATTCTTCTGACAGAGCGTGCATATAGGCGCTGCCTCCGGTGGGGACTGCGTTCGGCATGAAGCTCAACTCCCTTTCTCACATATTTTTGCAAGGAATATCATACCATAATTTGAATAAAAGGTCAATGCACGCTTCTTGACGCAAATTAAAATTGTCAAAATAAGGCGTTTTTCGCTGTAAAAATCAACCAGTTTTTGTGAATTATGAAGGAGAGAACGGTTATTCCTGCAAAAAGCCAAGTAAAAAGCGGCGTCCGCCCCATGGCGGCGGCGGTGGCGGCGCTGCTGGCCGCGGTATTCCTGCTGCCGTTGGCGGTGGGGGAAGGTTCGTGGGCAGAGGCCGCCGCAGGAGACAGCCTGACCGGGGCGGACAGCCCCTCCTCCAGCGTCCCGCCGGAGGAGGCGTCTACCTTGGCGGCAGAGGTTTCCACGGAGGAGGCCGCCCCCGAAGCGGACACCCTAGACGGGGCGGTGGAGGTGACGGTGCTGCTGGACGGGGAACGCTGCACCCTGCCCCTGGACGAGTACCTGTGGGGGGTGGTGGCGGCGGAGATGCCCGCCGCCTTCCAGGAGGAGGCGCTGAAGGCCCAGGCCATCGCCGCCCGCACCTACACCCTGTACCGCATGGCCAGCGGCACGGACAGCCACGAGGAGGCCCTGTGCGATGACCCGGACTGCTGCCAGGCGTGGCTCTCCCGGGAGGAGCGGATGGCGGCCTGGCCGGAGGAAAACGCCGAGACCTATGCGGAGAAAATCGCCGCAGCCATCGCGGACACCGACGGGGTCTACCTGACCTATGCCGGGGAGCCGCTGCTGGCGGTGTTCCACGCCTCCTCCGGCGGCTACACCCGCAGCGCCCTGGAGGTGTGGGGGCAGGAGCTGCCCTACCTGGTCAGCGTGGCCAGCCCGGAGGACGACAGCGGCGTCCCCAACTACTACAGTGTGGTGACGGTGGAGGCGTCCGCCTTTCAAGAGACAGTCCTGGCGGAGTATCCCGATGCCGACCTGTCCGGCGACCCGGCGGACTGGTTCGGGGAGGTAGCCTATGACGAGGCGGGGCTGCCCGTCTCCCTGGAGGTGGGCGGCGTCAGCATTGCCACGGCGAAGCTGCGGGCCATGTTCGGCCTCCGCTCCCCCACCCTGACGGCGGAGGGGACGGAGGAGGCTGTCACCTTCTACGTCACCGGCTACGGCCACGGGGTAGGGATGAGCCAGTACGGGG
>JAJQFX010000240.1 GCA_021200895.1 Clostridiales bacterium
GTGGAGCATCTGTCCTGCACCTCTCCGGCGGGGGTGCAGGTGCTGAAGGACGTGTCCTTCACCGCTTATTCCGGCGAAATTCTGGGCATTGCGGGCATCTCCGGCTGCGGCCAGAAGGAGCTGCTGGAGGCCATCGCGGGCTTGCAGCCGGTGACGGCGGGCAGCAGCGTCCTGTACTACCCGGAGGGCCAGGCGGAGGAGCAGCTGGTGGGCTGCTCCCCCCGGAAAATCAAGGACATGGGGGTACACCTGTCCTTCGTACCGGAGGACAGGCTGGGCATGGGCCTGGTGGGCAGCATGGGCATCCCCGACAATATGATGCTCCGCAGCTACAGCGAGGGCCACTCCATCTTCGCCGGGCACAAGAAGCCCAACCAGATGGCGAAGGAAGTGGTGGGCGAGCTGGGGGTAGTCACCTCCAGCATGAACGCGCCGGTGCGGAAGATGTCCGGCGGCAACGTCCAGAAAGTGCTGGTGGGCCGGGAAATCGCCCTGAGCCCTTCGGTGCTGATGACGGCCTACGCCGTCCGTGGGCTGGACATCAACACCTCTTACACCATCTACCATCTGCTGAATGAGGAGAAGCGGCAGGGCGTCTCCGTGATTTACGTCGGCGAAGATTTGGACGTGCTGCTGGCCCTGTGCGACCGCATCCTGGTGCTGTGTGCCGGGCAGGTCAACGGCATCGTGGACGGCAAGACCGCCACCAAGGAGCAGGTGGGCCTGCTGATGACCAACCTACAGGGAAAGGAGGGCGACTGGCCTATGCAAACATCTGCTTCCGGCGCACCCCGCCTCCGCATCGTCAAGCGGGACAGCCTGCCCCTGTGGAAGGCTGTGGTGATTCGCCTGCTGGCGGTGCTGCTGGCGCTGCTGGTGGACGCGGTGCTGATTTACTGCATCGTGAACATGAACCCGGTGGAGGTCTACAAGACCATGTTCAGCGGGGCCTTCGGCACCTCCCGCCGGGCCTGGATCACCGCCAGGGACAGCGCCCTGCTCCTGTGTATGTCGGTGGGCCTGGCCCCCGCCTTTAAAATGCGCTTCTGGAACACCGGCGCGGAGGGCCAGATTTTGGTGGGAGCCATCTGCACCGCCTTCTGCATGATCAACTTTGCCGACGTGCTGCCCACCGGCCTGCTGCTGGTGGTGATGGCCCTGGCCTCCATCGTGGGCGGCGGCATCTGGGGGCTGATCCCTGCCGTCTTTAAGGCCAAGTGGGACACTAACGAGACGCTGTTCACCCTGATGCTGAACTATGTGGCTATCCAGCTGACCTCATTCTGCGTGGCCTGCTGGGAGAACCCCTACGGCTCCAACACCGTGGGCATCATCAACCAGAACTCCCAGGCCGGGTGGTTCCCCTCCCTGTTCGGCGCGTCCTACGGGCTGAACATCCTGCTGGCGGTGCTGCTGACGGTGGGAACGTTCTGCTACCTCCGCTACACGAAGCAGGGCTACGAAATCGCCGTGGTGGGGGAGAGCCGCAACACCGCCCGGTATGCCGGTGTGTCCATCACCAAGGTGTACATCCGCACCATGATTCTCTCTGGGGCCATCTGCGGCTTCTCCGGCTTCATCGCCGTGGCAGGCTCCTCTCACACCGTCTCCACCTCCACAGCGGGGGGGCGGGGTTTTACCGCCATCATCGTGGCTTGGCTGGCCAAGTTCAACACCTTCTTTATGGTGGTGATTTCCCTGCTGCTGGTCTTTCTGGAGAAGGGGGCCAGCGAAATCGCCTCCCAGTACAACCTGAACGAGTACGCCGCCCAAATGATTGAGGGAGTTATCCTGTTCTTCATCCTGGGCAGCGAGTTCTTCCTCAATTACCGCCTGGTCCGTCCCGGCAAGGAAAAGGAGGGCAAGTGATATGTCGCAGCTCATTTCCCTGTTGCAGGCCGCCATCACCTTCGGCACCGTCATTATGTTCGGCGCTTTGGGGGAGATCGTCACGGAGAAGTCCGGCAACCTGAACCTGGGCACCCCCGGCATCATGTACCTGGGGGGCATCGCCGCCCTGGCCGGGGCCTTCTTCTACGAGAGCGGGACAGAAACCCCCAACGCCCTGGTGGGCATCCTGATTGCCACGGTTTGCTGCGTGGCGGCCTCCGCTCTGGGCGGGCTGATTTACGCCTTCCTGACCGTCACCCTCCGGGCCAACCAGAACGTCACCGGCCTGACCCTGACTATCTTCGGCTCCGGTGTGGCCAACTTCTTCGGCGGCAGCATGAACAAGCTGGCCGGCGGCGTGGGGCAGATTTCCGTAGCCACCACCAGCGGCGGCTTCCGGGCCACCCTGCCCCTGGCAAAGCTGGGGACGGCGGGCAGCATCCTCTTCAACCACGGCTTCCTGGTGTACACGGCCATCGCCCTGGCGGTGGTGTTGCACCTGCTGCTGGGCCGCACCCGGGTGGGGCTGAACCTGCGGGCGGTGGGAGAGTCCCCCGCCACGGCGGACGCCACCGGCATCAACGTCACCCGGTACAAGTACACCGCCACCTGCGTAGGGTCGATTATCACCGGCCTGGGCGGGATGTTCTACGTCATGGACTACATCAAGGGCACCTGGGCCAACGACGGGGCCATCGAGTCCCTGGGCTGGCTGGCCCTGGCGCTGGTGATTTTCGCGGCGTGGAAGCCGCTGAACACCATCTGGGGGGCCTACCTGTTCGGCGTCCTGTACTGGCTGTACTACTACATCGGCGGGCTGACCCGGTACTCCCAGGAGCTGTTCAAAATGCTGCCCTATGTGGTCACCATCGTGGTGCTGGTCATCACCTCCACGCGCAAGAAGCAGGAGAATCTGGGGCCTGCCGCCCTGGGGCAGAACTACTTCCGGGAGGAGCGGTGAGGGCTTCTACCCCCAAACAGAAACTTGCAAAAAATTCATTTTCTGTTCACACAAAACCCCCGTTTCTTGGTAGAATAAAACTACCATCCTCCATGCAAGTTGGGGGGAGTATCTCAAAAGAAAGAAGGAACTATCAATGAGTATCAAGAAATGGGTCGTGGGTGCCGCGGTTGTGGGTGCTGCCGCCTGCGGCATCGCTGCCTACCTGAAGAGCCAGGAGAACAAGGCCGCTGCCGAGGAAGAGAACGCCGAGGCCGCCGCTCCCGAAGAGGAAGCCGCCCCCACCGAGGAGGCCGCGCCTGCTGAGGAAGCCCCCGCCGAAGAGGCCGTCCCTGCCGAGGAAGCCCCTGCCGAAGAGGCTGCGCCTGCTGAGGAAGCCCCTGTTGAGGAAGCCGCTCCTGTCGAGGAAGCTCCCGCCGAGGAAGCCGCTCCTGTCGAGGAGGCCCCCGCTGAGGAAGAGGAGCCCGCCCAGGAAGGCTGATTGCATACAAAAGCAAACCCGCCGCATCACAGCAGATGCGGCGGGTTTTGTCGTTCTTCGGCTTCCGGCATGGGTTACTGGCAATGTCATCAGCTTAAAATGCAGTCTATCTTCCATGAGAAGTAAAGCGTGGTGGGACAGTCAGATTTCCGCGACCAAAGGGCAACAAAATTGCCGCCCGTCCTGCCAACGGCGAGGGACGTGGCGGCAATCGTACCCAGCCGCCATCGGCGGCAGCTTTGGTGCGTAACAAGTTACATCGTCTCTGACGGGATAGGCCACCTATTGGTCGGACAGCGCGAAGCCCAGCGGGATACGGGGCGATTCTTAAGAGGGGGGCCACAGGCCTCCCTCTTGAGCCGCCCTCTTTTGCTGCTTTTCTCGGCGGAGCGAGAAAAGCAGGCCCCCGCTTCCCTGGCAAGGGAAGGCCGGACAAATCCTTTACAGCGAACGTTATCTAAGAAAATCATCCTCTTAAGATGACATCGGGTTCACTAGGGCAGCATGGCGTGGGCGTACTGCTTCACGAACTCCTCTGACCAGGTCAGGCTGTTCTCCCCCGGTTTCAGGCGCAGGGCGATGTTGGGCTTGCTGCTGTTGGGGTTCACCAGAAGCCGTCCCTTCAGCTTGGGGACGCTGTTCAGCCGGGCGAAGCCCTTCAAATCGAAGTCCCGCAGGGTGAAGTTTACCACCGTCCCCTGCTGCTTGATGTCCACAATGCCGCAGCGGTTGGCGTTGGCCCGGAGCAGCGCCACCGACACCAGATTGTTCACCGCCCTGGGCGGTTCGCCATAGCGGTCGATAAGCTCGTCGTAAATGTCCTCGGCGTCCTGGTCGGTGCGCACCTTTGCGATGCGGCGGTAGAGATCCATCCGCTGCTCGGCGGAGGGGATATAGCTTTCCGGCAGGTTGGCGGAGACGGTCAGGTCGGCGGTCACGTCCTCCACCCGGGCGGGCTGCTCGCCCCGCTCCTCCAGGATGGCTTCCTCCAGCAGCTTCAAATACATATCGTAGCCCACGCTCATCAGGTTGCCCGACTGCTGGGAGCCGAGGAGGTTCCCGGCCCCGCGAATTTCCAAATCCCGCATGGCGATTTGGAAGCCTGCGCCGAACTCCGCGAACTCCCGGACGGCGGAAAGGCGCTTGGCCGCCGTCTCGCTGAGCACCTTCCCCGGCTGGTAGCACAGGTAGGCGTAGGCCCGGCGGGCAGAGCGGCCCACCCGGCCCCGTATCTGGTGGAGCTGGGCCAGCCCCATCCGGTCGGCGTTCTCGATGATGAGGGTGTTCACGTTGGGGATGTCGATGCCCGTCTCAATGATGGTGGTGCAGACCAGCACCTGCACCGACCCCTCCACCATCTGGGCCATGACGCTGCCCAGCTGCTCCTGGCTCATCTGGCCGTGGGCGGTGGCGATGGCGATGCTGTCGTCGTCCAGCAGCGCCCGGATGTGGGCGGCGGTGCGGTCAATGGTCTCTACCCGGTTGTGGAGGTAGTAGACCTGGCCGCCCCGGCCCACCTCCTTGCGGATGCCGTCTATCAGCACCCCCCAGTCCTGCTCCAGCACATAGGTCTGCACCGGCTGGCGA
>JAJQFX010000033.1 GCA_021200895.1 Clostridiales bacterium
GTCCATTACCGGACAAAAACGGTCTCCGGCCTGACCGGGGCGGTCAAGGTTGCGGCGGCCCGGTTCCTCCTGCTGCCCTGTGAGGCGTGGGTGCAGCTCTGGGCGGCGGTGACCGCCCTGGTTCGGATGGGCGTCACCCGGCGGGGGCTGCTGGATTGGACGGTCAGCGCCTCCGATGAGGACAGCACCGGCGTGTGGGCGGTGTGGCACAGGCTGCTGCCCGCCTCCGCCCTGGGGCTGGCGGTGCTGGTGCTGGGGCAGACGGCGGTGGGAAGGCTGCTGGGGGTGCTGTGGCTCCTGGCCCCGCTGCTGGCCTGGTACCTGAGCCGCCCGGAGGAAGCTGCCGACCTGCCGGAACGGGAGCAGGCGTTCCTGCGGGAGGAGGCCAGGGCACTTTGGCGCTACTTTGACACCTTCCTGACCCCGGCGGATCACTTTTTGCCCCCGGATAACGTCCAGGAGCACCCGGCGGCGGGCATTGCCCACCG
Organism: Clostridiales bacterium; assembly: GCA_021200895.1. Lineage (GTDB taxonomy): Bacteria > Bacillota > Clostridia > Oscillospirales > Oscillospiraceae > Onthomonas. The sequence goes on from JAJQFX010000033.1 coordinate 489, forward strand.
CACCTCCTCCACCAACATGGGGCTGGCGCTGACGGCCTGCCTGGCCGCTCTTGACCTGGAGTTGACGGAGCGGAGCCGGGCGCTTTTTTTAATCGACCGGCAGCTGGCCGCTATGGAGGGGCTGGAGCGGTGCCACGGCCACTTTTATAACTGGTATGACACGCGGCAGGCGGAACCCCTTTACCCCCGCTATGTGTCCACTGTAGACAGCGGCAACCTGTGCGCGGCCCTCATCGCCCTGGCCCAGGGGCTGCTGGAGCTGGGGGAGCCGCAGTTGGCCCGGCGTGCCCAGCGTCTGGCGGAGGAGATGGACTTCGCCTTTCTGTACGATGAGGGGCAGCACCTCTTTTATATCGGCTATGACGCGGAGGGCGGCAGCTATACGAACAGCTGGTACGATTTGATGTGCTCCGAGGCCCGCACTGCCAGCTATATCGCCATCGCCCGGGGCGAGGTGGAGGGGCGGCACTGGCGGTACCTGTCCCGGGCGCTGCTGCGCTCCGGGCGGTACGCCGGTATGGCCTCCTGGTCGGGTACGGCCTTTGAATACTTGATGCCCCAGCTCTTCCTGCCCGCGCCCAGGGGGTCGCTGCTCCGGGAGACGCTGGCCTTCTGCGTGGCGGAGCAGTACCGGGAGCGGGGGCGGCAAAACGGCGTTTGGGGCGTGTCCGAGTCCGCCTTCTTTGCCCTGAACGGGGATGGCAGCTATTGCTATCAGGCCAACGGTATCCCGTCCCTGGCGCTGGAGCGGGAGACAGGGCGGCGGGTAGTAGCGCCCTACGCCTCTGCGCTGGCGCTGCCGGTGACGCCTCGGCTAGTGGTGAAAAACCTTCGTAAGCTGGACGCGCTGGGGATGAACGGGCAGTACGGCTTTTATGACGCGCTGGATCTGACCGTTCCCGGCGGGGCCATCGTCCGCACCTGGATGGTGCATCATCAGGGGATGAGCCTGCTGGCCATTGACAATACGCTGCACCAGAACATTTTTGTGCGCCGCTTTTTGCGGGAGCCGGCCATGGCGGCCTTTGCCCCTCTGCTGGGGGAGACGCTGCCTACTGGCCCCGCCATGAGGCGCAGGGAGGATACCATGAGGGAACCGAAACAGCCGCCGGTGGCGGCCTTTGTGCGGAGCGGCGTCGGCTTCGACCCGGCGCTGTCCGCCGCCCATCTCTACTCGGACGGCAGTTTCCACAGCCTGCTGACTGCGGACGGCGGCGGCTGGTATGAGTTCGGAGGGAAGCGGATGACAGGTGGCTCCAGTGCGCTGACCGTGTCTGTCCGGCTGGAAGGGAAGGAGTACGCCGTCTTTCCCTGCGGCCAGGCGGACAGCCGTCTGGAATGGCGCTTTGAGGAGGAGCAGGCTGTGTTGACCCTGACGCGGGACTCCTTCCGCGTCAGGCAGGAGGCCGCACTGCGCAGCGGCCTGAACGGAACCCGCCATACAGTTCTTGTGGAGAACCGTAGCGAATCCGTCCTTACTGTGCGCTGCGCCTTGCAGCCGGTACTGCTGGAGGAGGACGCCTACGCCGCTCATCCTGCCTTCGCCCGGCTGGCAATCGAGAGCGAGCCGCGCCCCCAGGGCGTCCTGTTCCGCCGCCGACCCAAGGAGGGGCGGGAGGCCCTCTGCCTGGCGGCCCTGTGGGACGGCCCGGTGGCACGCTGGGACACGGCGCGGATTCACGGGTCACACCCTGCCGGGCATACGGGGGCAGTCTGCGACCCGCAGCTGACGCTGGAGCTGGAGCTTCCGGCGGGAGAGACCGGGCGGCTTGTCCTGGCCCTCGCTGTGGGGGAGGAGGGCCAGGCGCTGCGGAACGCAGAAGGGATTCTGGGCGGGTTGAAGGCGGAGCAAACGCCCTTTGCCCTCCAGCTTTCCGAGCGCTACGGCCTCACCCCCCAGGAGCGGCAGGAGGCGGACAGGCTGCTTGCCCATCTGCTGCACTGGCAGACGAAGCGGGTATCAGACGGCATCCCAGGCCCCCAGGCTCTGTGGCCCTTCGGCATTTCTGGCGACCTGCCCATCGCTGTGGCAGAGGCGAGCGGGAACGATTGCCAGCGCCTTGCCCGGTTTGCCGCCGAGCATGAATTGCTGGCGGGCTGCGGCTATCCCTTTGACCTGGTGTTTCTGGATAGAGGCGGAGCCTTGCGGGATCCGCTCAGCGCCAGCCTGCAACAGCGCCACATCCCCGCCACCTTTGGGGGCAGCGGCGGCCTGCATCTGGTCACCGCGCCGCCGGAGCAGTGGGCCCCGCTCTATGCCGGGGCAACCATCGTGCTGCAAAACGAGGTGCCGCAGCTGCCGACAGACGTTCCCCTGCCCCTGGCAGAGGGCGTTCCCACCCCGCCCCAGGAAGGAACGTGTCAATGGGCGTGGCTGGAGGAGGGAGTTCAGCTAACCCTGAACAATGCGCTGCCGCCCCGGCGCTGGAGCCACACCCTGGCCAACGAGTCCTTCGGCTGGCTGACGAACGAGTGCGGCACAGGACATTTGTGGTACGGCAACGCCAGGGAGAATCAACTTCTCCCCTGGGAGAACGACCCCCTGGCCGAGCAGGGGCCGGAGGACCTGCTGCTCTCCGCAGAGGGGGAGGACATCTCCTGCTTTGCCCGCCGGGACGGCTGGGAGACGGTGGTGCGCTACAGCGCAGCAGCCGCCTCCTGGCAGAAGAAAAAGAATGGAAAGGAAATCACCCTTACAGCAGAGATCCCTCTGGGGGAGAACCGGAGAACCTTTCATCTGACCGTTTCCGGCTTTCAAACCCCGGTACAGCTTCGCTGGAAGCTGTGGCCGCAGCTGGCGGAGCGGCGCAGAGATGCCCGGTTCGTGCGGATTCAGCGGGAAAACGGCGGCGTTTCTTTGACGAATGGGGCAAATCAGGATTTTCCCGGCGTAGAGCTGCTGCTCCAGGCGGAGGGCTGTCCGCTGGAGCTTTCCATGCTGCCGGACGGCGGTATCTGCCTGTCCTGCCCCATGACGGGAGTGTTGGATTTAGTGACAAGTGTTTCAGCTTCACAGATAGAAAAGCCGCAGCAGCCACTCCTGCAGCCGGGCTATGACTGGCCGCAGCTGGCCTCCCCGTTGCGGGTGGAGACGCCTGACCCTGCGCTGAACCACTATCTCAGCTTCTGGTGCCTCTATCAGGTGGTGGCCTGCCGCCTGTTCGGGCGCACCAGCCTGTACCAGTGCGGGGGAGCCTTTGGATTCCGGGACCAGCTTCAGGATGTCTGCGCCCTGATCCCCACCGCGCCAGAGCTGGCCCGCCAGCAGATTTTACGGGCGGCGGCGCATCAGTTCCGGGAGGGAGATGTACAGCACTGGTGGCACCCCAGAGGGGCGGCGGAGCCGGAGCGGGGCGTCCGCACCCGCATCAGCGACGACCTGCTGTGGCTGCCCTACGCCCTGGCCTGCTGGAGGTCGGTGACAGGGGACGTCTCCCTCCTCCGGGAGCGGGTGGGCTGGCTGACCAGCGAACCCCTCCAGCCCCAGGAGCAGGAGCGCTACGAGGCTCCGGAACGAGACGGGGAGGCCTCCACCCTGTATGAACACGGCTGCGCCGCCATTCACTGCGTCATGGCCCGGGGCACCGGCGCCCACGGCCTGCTGCTGATGGGCGGCGGGGACTGGAACGACGGTCTGAACCGCATCGGCGCAGATGGAAGCGGGGAAAGTGTGTGGCTGACCTGGTTCGCCGCGCTGGTGATGGAACGGTGGTCGATGGTGGCGGAGGGGCAGAACGATACTGCCCGGGCCGCCCGCTGTTCACAGCGGGCGAAAGAACTGGCCCAGGCGGCCAACCGGGCCTGGGACGGGCACTGGTATCTCCGGGGCTATGACGACGGGGGCAAGCCCTTTGGCGGGGCGGGTCATCCGTTCTGCCAGATGGATTCCATCGCCCAGAGCTTTTCCGTCTTTGCGCCGAATCCCCAGCCGGAGCGGGGCAGGGAGGCGGTGCTGCAAGCGGTGTCCGCCCTGTATGACGCCGACCACGGCACAGTCGCCCTCCTGCGCGGCGGCTTCCAACCTGGCAGCGAGGCTGGCTATATTCAGAGTTATCCCGTCGGCGTGCGGGAGAACGGCGGACAGTACACCCACGGGGCGGTTTGGCTGGCCAGAGCCTGCTATCGGCTGGGGGAGCGGGAGACCGGCTGGCGGCTCCTGCATGACCTGTTGCCGGAGCATCACGACAGCGGCGTTTACGAAGGGGAACCCTATGTGCTGGCCGGGGACGTATCCACCGCACCGGAGCAGGCGGGACGCTGCGGCTGGAGCTGGTACACCGGCGCGGCGGCTTGGTATTACCGCACGGCGACGGAGGAGCTGCTGGGGATACGGCTCCGAGGCGGCAAACTGTACCTGACCCCTCAGCTGCCGCAGGGCTGGGAGGG
>JAJQFX010000227.1 GCA_021200895.1 Clostridiales bacterium
GTAAAAATAAGAACGTACTTAAACCGGAAGATGTTCTTGATGTCCAGCGAGCAGGTGTAGATCACCGTGGCGAGGATGGGGAAAAACTCGATGGGCGCGGGGATACCGTTTGCCAGGGTGATACCCAACTGCAAAACGATGAAAAACACCTTCAGCGGGGTGGTGGCCGCCACCTTGAAAAAGGCCAGGTTCCGGGCAATTCCGACGGCGTTGGAGACCGCGCCCGCGTAGGCCCCCAGCAGCAGATTCGCCGCGGCCAGCAGACCGAATTGCAGGCACTGGACCAGCAGGATTTTTGTCTTGTCCTTGATGAACCCGATGGAGACCATCAGCAGCGAACCAAGGAAAGCAATAAAGTTGCCGAGCAACAGAAGCGTCATGGTGCGTCCCTCCAAAAAAAGCTGGCACATTTCTGTGCCAGCTTTTGTAAACGTATGAATGAAACTGACAGCAAAGGGTCATTTGCGACAGTTTTTGCTGGTTGTAGCGCACCTGACCAAATGACAGGCTGCATTATAACAGGTGACAGCGGCCCTGTCAACGCGGAATTTCCGGTGTCAGCAGGTAGCACCGCCCTTGACGGTCTTTTTCAGGATAGCTTCCTTGTCCATGGTGTCGTCCAGCAGCTTTTGGTTGACGTAGTCGAAGCCCAGCCGGGTGACAGTGTCCGCGAAGCGCTCGCCGGTCAATCCCTCGTCCCGGAACAGCAGGATGGCCCGCTCCACGACGCCCATGACCTCCTCCTCAGAGGTGAAGATACGGGTCAGCGGCTGGCCGTGGGCCACCTTCTTGCCCCAGCGCCCACCGATGTAAATGCGGTAGCCGTCCTGATAGTCCAGCGCGCCGAATACGCATTTGCCCTTGCAGCGGCCACAGTTGTTGCACTGGGTCGGATCAATTTTGACCTTGCCATCTTCCACTCTTGCCACCTTGATGGGGCAGGCGGCTTCCACCTGGCACTTCTTGCAGCCCCGGCACTTGGCGTAGTCGATCATCGGCACCCGCTGGCCCACGATGCCCAGGTCGTTCAGGTTGGGCTTGACGCAGTTGTTGGGGCAGCCGCCCACCGCGATTTTGAACTTATGAGGCAGGGTGACGCCGTGGTAGCCCACATAAAACGCCTCGTGGAGCCGCTCGGACAGGCCAAAGGTGTCGATGAGGCCATACTGACAGGTGGTGCCCTTGCAGGAAACCACCGGGCGCACCAGAGAGCCGGTGCCGCCGGTCTCCAGGCCGTGGTCGTGGAGGAAGTCCATCACCGGCTGGAGGTCGGCGTACTTCACGCCCTGAATTTCCAAAGTCAGGCGGGTGGTCATGGTGACCGCGCCGGAGCCGAACCGCTCCGCCGCCTCCGCGATGGTGCGGTGCTCCTCGGCGGTGATTTTGCCGTTGCGGGTGATGACGCGGACGTTGAACACGTCGGGATACCGCTTGTCCTGGAGGCAGCCCAGAGCCTTCACCCGCTTGATTTCCGCAGCGGGCAGCGCGCCGGTGAACTCTACCTTGACCTCGTTGACGAACAGGCCGCCTTCCAGGGCGCGGGTGTTGGTGTAGCCGAAGGCTTTCAGGCGGTTTTGCAGCAGGTAGCCCCGCTTGCCCTTGGCGCAGACCAGCAGCAGCTTCTCGTCCTTGTCGATGCCGTCCAGTGGCCCGTTGACGGCAGTCAGGTTGACCCACTGTGCGCCGGGAATGGCGGGGGCGGGGCTGGCGTCGATGACCTTGTAGCCCTTGGCCTTGCCCGCGGCGTACTCGGCGGGGGTGAAGCTCTCATAGGCGCCGCTGAGCTTGTTCTCCAGGATGTAGCAAGCCTGGACAAAGGGGTGAATGGCGGTGGAGAAGGGAGGCGCATAGGCGTAATCCAGGGTGTCGAAGTCCTCCAGCTTCATTCCGGCGGAGATGCCGGTGACGGCGATGTCCACCATCTTGTCCACAGCGCCAGACCCCAACACCTGGATGCCCAGCAGGGCATGGGTGGCCCGGTCCCCGATGAGCTTGGTGACGAAGGTGGAAGCATCCGGGTAGTAGTGGGCCTTGTCATCGGTGACGCAGGTGGCGGTGATGACGTCGTATCCCGCCGCCTTCGCCTGGGCCTCGGTGAGGCCGGTGCGCCCGGCGTTCAGGTCATTTGCCAGCCGCACCACGCCGGTGCCCAGGCAGCCGCCGTAGGACAGGCTCTCGCCGGTCAGGTTTTTCGCCAGCAGGCGGCCCGTCAGATTGGCAGTGGAGCCCATGGCGGACCACTGGCTCTGCCCGGTCAGGCTGTTGTAGACCTGGGCGCAGTCGCCCACGGCGTAAACGTCCTCGATGTTGGTGCGCTGCTGTTTGTCCACCACGATGGTACCCCGGTTCATCTCGATGCTGGAATCAGCCAGGAAGCCGGTGGCCGGGCGGACGCCGATGGCGAGCACCACCAGGTCGCCCGCGAAGCTGCCGACGCTGGTGCGGATGCCAGTGGCCTTGTCGGTGCCCTGCACTTCCTCCAGCCCCGCGCCGGTGATGACCCGCATCCCCTTGGCCTGGAGTTTGCGGCGGATGTAGGCGGCCATTTCCGCGTCAAACAGGTTGGGCATCACCTGGGAGGCCATGTCCACCACGGTGACGCTCAGGCCCTTTGCCATCAGGTTCTCCGCGATCTCCAGACCGATGAAGCCGCCGCCCACCACCACGGCGCTGCGGCAGCTGTTCTGCTCCACATAGGCCCGCAGGTCGATGGCATCGTCGGGGCTGCGCATGGTGAACACGCCGGGCAGTTCCTTCCCCGGTACGTTGGGGACAAAGGGGGCCGCGCCGGTGGCGATGACCAGCTTGTCATAGCCCACGGTCTCCCCGTTGGCAAAGGTGACGGTTTTCTCCGCGCCATTGACGGAGACCGCCTCCATGCCGGTGCGCACAGCTACGCCGGTGAGACCGGTGAAGCTGGCCGGGGTGTTGACGATCAGCTCCTCACGGGTCTCGATGTCGCCGCCCACATAGTAGGGCAGGCCGCAGCCCGCGTAGGAAATGTCCTGGCTTTTGGTGTAGATCGTGACGGTGGCGCTGCGGTCCTGACGTTTCAGCTTCGCAGCGGTTTTGGTGCCGGCGGCTACGCCGCCAATTACAATAACGTTCATACGGGCACACTCCTCTGGCGCCGCCATATTTGGGAAACGGCGCTCTTTCTCACGTTGATTATACGCCCAATTTATGATAAAATCTATTTAGCAATTCTTATGTGTCCATTAGAGAATTTTATCAAAAGAGGAACTTGCCATGTTGGACTATCGAATCAAGACCTTTCTGGTGCTGTGCGAGTGCGGCAGCTACCGCCAGACGGCGGAGCAGCTGCACCTGACCCAGCCCGCCGTCACCCAGCAAATGCACCACCTGGAGCAAGAGTACCAATGCCGATTGTTCCACTATGTGAACCGGCGGCTGAAAAAGACCCCGGCGGCAGAGGCTTTGGAGACCTACGCCAGAGCTGCGCGGTATCAGGAGGCGGCGTTGCGGGAAAAGCTCCGGGAAGAAAAGCCCACCCGCTCCCTCCGGGTGGGGGCCACCAAAACCATCGGGGACTATTTTCTCACAGAGTACATCCACCGCTTTTTGCGGGATGAGGACAACCAACTGGAATTTCTCGTTGATAACACCCAGCGCCTGCTGGGGGAGCTGGAGAAAAACCGGCTGGATTTCGCCGTCATCGAGGGCTTTTTCGACAAGGAGCGCTTCGCCTCCATTCTCCTCCGCCGGGAGCCCTTCGTGGGCATCTGTCACAAAGGCCACCCCTTCGCAGGCCGGACGGTCTCCATGGAGGAGCTGCTGGGCGAGACCATCATCCACCGGGAGGCCGGGTCCGGCACGCGGGCCATCCTGGAGCAGGAGCTGATGGCCTACAACGAGTCGCTGAGCCGTTTTAAACACTGCATCAGCATCTCCAGCTTTAAAATCATCCTGGATCTGGTGCGGGAGGGCTACGGCATCTCCTTCGTCTACAACATTTTAGCGGAGAGCGACCCGAACCTGGAAAAATTCTGGCTGGAGAATGACCGAATGATCCGGGAATTTAACATCGTCTATCTGAAGCACGCCGACCCCACAGAAAAAATCAACTGGTTTTTCAGCGAGGACCTACGGGCGGCGGGTGGTCCTGACGCAGCCACCGGCGAAGCAACGCCCGGCGTTGGGCAAAAGGAAGAGGCCCCTTCGGAATGAGCCTGCGTGAAAGCAATGATTTTCATGTGGAAACCCGGTGGTATCTGTGATAAAATGCAGGCAGGGAGCGCAGCGGAAGTGCCACTTGACGGCGGAGAAGCGCAGCTTTGGAAGTACCGCTTGACGGTAAAAGGACGAAAGCGTTTTGCCCCACCACATCATTACTGCGGAGCCCCTGGCGAAGGATGCCGCCGAAGCAGAAGATACCGCAGACCGTTCAGAATAGGAGTGAATGACCATGCCTTTTAAAAAAGACGACAAAAAACAAAAGCATTCGTTTTCCCCCGGCGCACACGGGACCGTTTACCTGCTGGGGGCGCTGTACCTGGCGTATCTGCTGGTGACGTTCCTCCAGGAGGCGTACAAGGGCGGCGAGGACGCCCCGTCGCTGCCGCTGCTGATCGTGGGCATCCTGGTGCTGGGGGGCGGCGTGGTTTTCCTGGGCCTGATGGCGTGGAGGATGTCCCGCGTGCAGCCGGAGGCGACCGAGGACGAGGAATCGGAACTGTCAGAGCCGGAAACCGACGGCGAGGCGCCGGACGGAGACGAAGGCGAGGGCGATGAGCCGGACGAGGAAGAAACAGGTGAGGAAGAATAGAAAAGAATTTTTAAGAAAGACAAAAAATTTTGTATTCTCGAATTGCAATAGCAAGGTGCAATAGTTTTCAGTGATGCTCGTTGGCAG
>JAJQFX010000229.1 GCA_021200895.1 Clostridiales bacterium
CGATGTGACTTCTCACTGGTGAGACTGCCGCCCATGGCGGCTGGGTAACATTCTGCTTTTCCATTGGTCGTGCTAATCTGATTTTCAGCACGGAAACGCATCTTTCCTTAGGAAAAACGAAGTTTAAACCTTAAGTTGATAACATTGCCCTGAAAGGGTGGGAACGCAGGTCACACGTCGGCCCAGTTGATGACTTCTTTGTTCTTCACAAAGTATTCCACCCCGGAGTACACCGTGGTCACCAGCATCACCAGGTTGCACAGGAAGTCCAGGATCGTGTTGTCCGTCACCGCCAGCATCAGGATAATGCAGACCATGGTGGAGGCGGTTTTCACCTTCCCCGACCAGGCGGCGGCAATCACTTTGCCGTTGTCCACCGCGATGAGCCGCAGAGCGGAGACGGCGAACTCCCGCGCCAATATCACCAGCAGTACCCAGGCCGGGGTGCGCTCCCAGCCCACGAACATACACAGGGCCGCCAGCACCAGCATCTTGTCCGCAATGGGGTCCATAAACTTGCCGAAGTCCGTGACCATATCCCGGCTCCGGGCCAGGCGGCCATCCACATAGTCGCTGAGGCTGGCAAGGATAAACACCGCCAGGGCCGCCAGCTGGTGATAGGGAAAGTCCAGATAGCAGAGTATCACAAAGACGGGAATCAGGCAGACCCGCGTCATGGTGATTTTATTTGCCAGATTCAACGTTCATTCCTCCTCGCCGTCGGCGGCTTCTCCCATCAGGTCGCCCTCCACCGTGCCGGTGAGCAGCACCGGCAGGAAGGTACCCGGTTCCGGACGCCCAGCCACCGTAAAGTAAACGTGGCCGTCGATGTCCGGGGCGTCGGCATAGGTGCGGCCCACATAGCAGCCCATGTCCGGGTCGAAGCCCTCCACCAGCACCTCCACCGTCTCGCCCAGGCGGCTTTCGTTGTACTCGTCCATCACGTCGCTCTGGACATCCACCAGCAGGTTCAGGCGGCGCTCCTTCTCCAGGTCGTCCACCTGGTCGGGCATACGCTCCGCCAGGGTGCCCTCCTCCGGGGAGTAGGCGAACACTCCCGCCCGCACCAGCTTCTGCTGGCGCAGGAAGGCGCACAGTTCCTCAAATTCGTCCTCGCTCTCCCCCGGCAGGCCGGTAATGAGGCTGGTGCGGAACACCACGTCGGGTATCTTGGCCCGGATGCCGTCCAGCAGGGCGACGATTTGCTCCTCCGTCCCCCACCGGTGCATGGCTTTCAGCAGCCTGCCGTTGCAGTGCTGGAGAGGGATGTCCAGGTAGTGAACGATTTTCGGCTCGGCGGCGATGGTGTCGATCAACTCCTCCGTCAAATCGTCGGGGTACAGGTAGTGGAGCCGTATCCAGTGGAAGTCCATCTTGCACAGCTCCCGCAGCAGCTCCGGCAGCTTGTGCGTCCGATACAAGTCGGTGCCGTAGCGGGACACGTCCTGGGCGATGAGCAGCAGCTCCTGCACCCCGCTGTCCGCCAGCACCTGGGCCTCCGCCAGAATGTCCTCCATCCGTCGGCTGCGGTAGGGGCCGCGAATCTTCGGAATGGCGCAGAAGGCGCAGCCGTTGCTGCACCCCTCCGCCACCTTCAAATAGGCCAGGTAAGGGGGCGTGGACAGCACCCGCCGCCCCTCCTCGTCGGTATGGCGGATGTCGCCATAGTACTCCGGCATGGTGTCGGCCATGACATCGTTGATGGCGGCCACGATGTCGGTATAGCTGCCGGTGCCCAGCAGGCTGTCCACCTCCGGCAGGCTCTCCTTGATGTCCTCCCGGTAGCGCTGGGACAGGCAGCCGCTGACCAGGAGTTTCTTCAGCACGCCTTCCTCCTTCAGCTGGGCCATCTGGAGGATGGCGGCGATGCCCTCCTCTTTGGCGGCGTCAATGAAGCCGCAGGTGTTGATGACGCAGACGTCCGCCCCTTCCGCAGGGTCGGCCACCAGCTCGTGGCCGGCGTCCTGCACCAGGGCCATCATCTGCTCCAGGTTGATGCGGTTTTTGTCGCAGCCCGGGGAAACGAAGGCCACTCTGTAGTGATTTGTCATTCCATATCTCCTTATCAGGGGTTCCGTCTGCTTTGCTGCCGCTGCTCACCTTTGCGTCTTGCAGTAGATATAAATCATTACAAAAATCATAAAAATGATGTGCATGGCGCGGCCTCCTTGGAAGGGGGTTAGTGGTTAGTGGCGGTGGTTGAAACCGCCGGGGTTTCCCTTATCCAGTAGGGGCGCACAGTGTGCGCCCGCCCCGTTTTCGCATGAAATTGAGGTTCACGATAGAGGGTTTACCTGACTTTATCTGGCAAAAACCTTATCCCACCCAAATTCTTTCTTAGAGAAAGGCCGTGGGAAATAAAAGGTTCGCCGGGCGCACACTGTGCGCCCCTACTGGATGAGATGGACACAATGGTTCTAAACCATCGCCGCAAAGAATTAAGAGCCAACAGTTCCGCCCCGCAGGGGCGACTAGTCACTAGCCACTAGCCACTAGCTATCAGCCACTACTCCTCCTCCGCGCCGTACCGTTCCAGCCCCTCTTTTACCTCGCTCCAAGAGAAGCCCCGGCGGAGCAGGAAGTTCTGCACCTTCCCCAGTTCCTGTCGGTCTGGGGTCTTGCCCCGCAGCTTCTGGGCGATGAGTTTGTCGATAGCCTCCTCCGGCGGCTCCGCCTGGGCCAGGGCCTCCGCCCAGAGCGCCCGGGGCACCTTCCGCCGCCACAACTCGTCCTGCACCTTCCGCAGGCCGTAGCCTTTGGCAGTGTAGTGCCGGGCGACCATGGCGGCATAGGCGCTGTCGTCCAGCACGCCCAGCTCCTCCAGCCAGTCGGCGGCCCCCTCCGCGTCCTCCGGGGCATAGCCCTTCCGGGCCAGCTTTTCCGTCAATTCCCCCCGGCTCATGGGTTTGGCCCCCACCAGCTTGGCGGCGGCGGCTCTGGCCCCGGAGGTCTGCCCCGCCTGGGTCAGCCGGGCTACCTCCTCGTCAGTCAGCTCCTTGCCAGTGTACAGGCCGAAGGAGAGGATCTCCTCCTCCGTGACCCGCACCAGTTCCTTTTCCCCCAGCCACACCAGGTAGCGGCCGGAGACGTGCTTGGATTCCTCCAGCTTTTGTATGACGGGCATCAGCCTTCAAAGTCCCCGGCAGAGATGTCGATTTCCGCCTCCAGTTCGCTGAACAGGGAGGAGGCGATGTCCTCCTGGGCGGACTGCTCCGGCTTCGCGGCCTTGGCAGCTTTGGCAGCCTTAGCGGGCTTCTTCTCCGGTTCGGCGGGGGCGGGAGCGGCCTCGGCGCTCTCCTCCTCCGGCCCCAGGGCGCGGCCTGCGGCCTTGGCCGCCGCCAGGGATTGCTTGCTCATCAGCTTATAGGCGTTGGCGCGGATGTCCGCCTCCAGCTTGTCCGCCTCGTCGGGATGGTCCTTAAAATACTGCTTGGCAGCGTCCCGTCCCTGGCCCAGGCGCAGCTCGCCCATGTTGAACCAGCTGCCGGACTTCTCCACCAGGCCCAGCTGAACGCCCAGGTCCACCAGTTCGCCTACCTTAGAGATGCCCTCGCCGTACATAATGTCGAACTCCGCCTCCCGGAAGGGGGGCGCAACCTTGTTCTTGACCACCTTGGCCCGGGTGTGGTTGCCGATGATTTCGTCCCCCACCTTGATGGACTGGATGCGGCGCACGTCGATGCGGACGGAGGAGTAGAACTTCAGCGCCCGGCCGCCGGTAGTGACCTCCGGATTGCCGTACATGACGCCCACCTTCTCCCGCAGCTGATTGATGAAGATGACGATGCAGTTGGTCTTGGAGATGGAACCGGCCAGCTTCCGCAGGGCCTGGCTCATGAGCCGGGCCTGGATACCCACGAAGGAGTCCCCCATCTCGCCCTCGATTTCGGCTCTGGGCACCAGGGCGGCCACCGAGTCCACCACCACCAGATCCACCGCGCCGGAGCGCACCAGCTGCTCGCAGATCTCCAGGCCCTGTTCGCCGGTGTCCGGCTGGGAGATGAGCATGGAGTCAATGTCCACCCCCAGGGCCCGGGCGTAAGCGGGGTCCATGGCGTGCTCCGCGTCGATATAGGCCACCTCGCCCCCGGCCTTCTGGGCCTGGGCTACGCAGTGCAGGGCCAGAGTGGTCTTGCCGGAGGCCTCCGGGCCGTAGACCTCCACGATTCTGCCGCGGGGCAGGCCGCCGATGCCCAGGGCCAGGTCCAGGGTCAGGGAGCCGGTGGGCAGGCTCTCCACCTTGATGTCCGCCTTGTCCCCCATGCGCATGATGGAGCCTTTACCGTAGGTGCGCTCGATTTGGGCCACGCAGGTGGCCAGCGCCTTCTGCTTATCCTCCGCAGGGGCGGCGGGCTGTACAGTCGATGATTTCTTAGCCATGTTTGTTTCTCCATTCTCGTAATTTGATAATCAGCGATTCCTCACACGGAATTCTCTTTTAAACTCCAGTTTGCACGGGAACCCTTCCACCGGCTGCCGCCGGTTCCGCCATCCAGTAGGGGCGAACAGCGTTCGCCCGGCAATGGCTGCCTCCTTAGGCAAGGATGGAGGAAGGAAATAGGTTTTTGCCCTCCCGGCGGGCCCCATTTCTTGTCCCGCCAAGAAATGGGGGAAAGAAGGCGGCTCAGGGAGGGGCTTCGGGGCACCTCCGTTATCAGGGACTTTAAGGCACTACCTGCCCTTCTCAGTGGCTTCGCCAGCAAGCTGGCTCAGGATTTTGCTAAAAATATGCCCCCGGCATATTTTTTACGCAAAATCCTCCCTAAGAACCCTCCCCCTATCCCATTGTGGGCTTCGCCTTGTCCCTCAATCAGGTGGTCTATCAGGCAACAGACGATGTGACTTGATACCTGCTGAGACTG
>JAJQFX010000266.1 GCA_021200895.1 Clostridiales bacterium
CCCCGGCCCACGGGGAAGGCCGCCCGCCCCCGGCCTGGGAGACGGTGAAGCGTGACGGGGCTTCACCGCCGGGCCGGCGGCGCGGGCCGCCTGTGACGGCAGGGCGGAGGATGCTCCTTCATCTACAGAACTGACTTGACCTTGAACACTGATGCGCAAAGAAAAATTGGAAGAGGGCCTTCGCCCTCGAAAGGAGCTTTTTACGTCAATATGGCAGAAAAATTGAAAATCATCCCCCTGGGCGGTCTGGACGAAATCGGCAAGAACCTGACCGTCTATGAGTACGGCAACGACATCATCGTGGTAGACGTGGGCATGGGCTTCCCGGACAACGATATGTACGGCATCGACGTGGTCATCCCCGATGTCAGCTACCTCATCAAGAACCAGAGCCGCATCCGGGGCATCTTCCTGACCCACGGCCATGAGGACCACATCGGCGCGCTGCCCTACGTCCTGCGGGACATCCACGCCCCCATTTACGGCACCAAGATGACCCTGGGGCTGGTGCAGCTCAAGCTGGAGGAGCATAACCTGAAGGCGGATATGCGGGTGTGCAGCGCCGGGGACGTGATTCCCGTGGGCCGGTTTACGGTGGAGTTCATCCATGTGAACCACTCCATCTCCGACGCGGTGGCCTTCGCCATCGCCTGCCCGGTGGGAACGGTGATTCACACCGGCGACTGGAAAATCGACCCCACCCCCATCTCCGGCGGCATGATTGACCTGACCCGCTTTGGCGAGTTGGGGCAGCAGGGCGTGCTGGCCATGCTGTGCGACTCCACCAACGTGGAGCGGCCCGGCTTCACCAAGAGCGAGCGCAGCGTGGGGGACAGCTTTGACGCCCTGTTCCGGGGCTGTGAGGAGCGTATCATCGTCACCACCTTCTCCTCCAACGTGGACCGTATCCAGCAAATCATCAACGTAGCCGCCCGGTATGGGCGGAAGGTGGCCGTCTCCGGCCGCAGCATGGAGAACGCCCTGCGGGTGTCCACCGAGCTGGGCTATATGAAGGTGCCGGAGGGCACCATGGTAGACCTGGCCCAAATCAAGAGCCTGCCCAAGCGGCAAATCTGCATCATCACCACCGGCAGCCAGGGGGAGACCATGTCCGCCCTGACCCGCATCGCCTTCTCCACCCACCGTCAAATCGAGATTCAGCCCGGCGACCGCATCATCCTCTCCGCCTCCACCATTCCGGGGAACGAGAACGCCATCGGCGCGGTCATCAACGAGCTGTACCGCAAGGGGGCCGAGGTGGTGAACGAGCGCAGCAATAACCTCCACGTCTCCGGCCACGCCTGCCAGCAGGAGCTGCGCATCCTCCACGCGCTGGTGAAACCCAAGTTCTTCGTACCCGTCCACGGCGAGCAGCGTATGCTGCAAACCCACTCCAAGCTGGCCCAGAGCATGGGCATGAGCCCCAAAAACATCATCATTACGGAAATCGGCAAGGTCATCGAGCTGACCAGGGACAGCTGCAAGGTCACAGGCACCGTCCCCTCCGGCAAGGTGCTGGTGGACGGCTACGGCGTGGGCGACGTGGGCAGCGTGGTGCTGCGGGACAGAAAGCGCCTGGCCGAGGACGGCGTCATCGTGGTGGTGATGTCCATGTCCCACGCGGACGGCAGCCTGGTCTCCGGGCCAGAAATCATCACACGGGGCTTCGTGTATGTGAAGGAGTCGGAGGAGTTAATTGAGGAGCTGGAGACCCTGGCCACCCGGGTGCTGGCCGAGTGCGAGTACCGCCATATGACCGACTGGACCAACATCAAGGGCGCGGTCAAGGGGGAGCTGTCCAGCTTCCTGTACAAGAAAACGAAACGGAACCCCATGATTCTTCCCGTTATTATGGAAGTGTGAGGAAATTATGCCAAAAGGCGGCCTTTGAACTGTCAAAGGCCGCCTTTTTCGCGCTTTTCAGTTGTTTGGCTGGGAGAGGAGGGCCTGATAGCGCCGCATCAGTTCCGCCACGCAGATGGATTCTGTTACGCCCTTGTTCGGGAAACCATACGCCTGCATCACCGCCCGGTCGTTCTGCTGGTGGGCGCGGCGCAGCTCCGGGGGCATGGTCAGCTCGTCATAGAGGTCGGCCAGGCTGCTGTCCGGGTACAGCGCCCGTGCGTCCAGGATGGCCTGGGCGGTCTGCTCGATTTTGGCTTTCTGGGCATCGGTGGGGGTGGGCCAGGGGAAGTTGTTGTAGACGTTGGTAACGGTAATTCTATAGCTCATTTCCAGTCGCCCGCATACAGATTTCATCCACGCCATAAAGATATTGGAATTTAATATCCCAAAATCATACAAAGTTGCATTTGGAATCATTTGAACCGAATTGTTTGCAATTACAGTGCAAGGTAAATACCCTATTGGGACATACTTTCTTTTTTCACTTGATGTCAGCGGAAGCAATAAATAATCTCCGCTTGTTGGTTGCCGATTTTCTGTGAAAAGATATGGATATTCCGCCCATTTTCTGGTGGCTTTCTTTGGGCTTGATTCCCGAAATTTCCTTACCCCTTCAACTCGTTCCATTAGTTCAGGGAACTTCCGAAGTTCAGCAGGATTTAGTCCATAGCACCATAGACAATATCTTTTTGTATTAGATAAAAATGTCTGACCGTTTGTAACTGGTCGCAAAAACTTGTTTATATCAGGATATTTTTTTGTCAATTCAGCATACTCATCAGGTGTAAAATAAAATAGCCCATTATCTGTTCCTTGACTTCCTTTATTCATAATAGAAACACCATTACATAGAGGTGTTTTTCTATCAAAAATAAAAATATTCGGCGCATCTAGCAAATACGCATTGATATTATCGACAATCTGCGCTCTATCTGAATCGTATAGCTTTTTCGGCTTTTCATTCGGCGCAATACTGAATCCCACAATCACACAATGCACATGGGCTTTCAGGCTGGCTTCGCTGTCCCAGCGGAAGGTGCGGCGTGCAAAGTCAATATGAATCTGGAACCGGTCATAAAGGGGCTTCCAAACTGCGGCAACCTGTTCGCCCTGGGTGATGGAGTTGGTGGACACAAATGCTGCGCGAATATCTGTTCCCTGCATCAGCTGCGCCGCCTTGAAGTACCACCCGGCTACATAGTCAATCTTGCCCGCCGTTTTGTACGGCTTGCCGTTCTCATCCACATAGATGGAAAGAATATCGCTTTTCTGCTCTTTTGACTGCAAGGAGTAGCCGACAAACGGCGGATTCCCCATAATATAACTGAGCTTCCCCTTCGGCACCACGTCCTCCCAGTTCAGCCGCAGGGCGTTGCCCTCCACGATGTTGGTGTAGGATTTCAGGGGCAGGAAGTCCAGGTGCATCAGCACGATTTCCTCCGTCTCCTTCATCATCTGGCTCTCCGCAATCCACAGGGCGGTTTTCGCCACCGTCACGGCAAAGTCGTTAATTTCAATGCCGTAGAACTGGCTCAGGGACACCTGAATCGGGTTGTGATTCACGTCGCCAAAGCTGATTTGCTCCTGGTTCAGCGCCCGCAGCACCTCGTTTTCCAGCCGCCGGAGGGACAGGTAGGATTCCGTCAGGAAGTTGCCGCTGCCGCAGGCGGGGTCTAAATAGGCCGCCGAGGCCAGCTTCTTCTGAAACTCCCGCAGCTTCCGCTCCTTCGTCTTTGCCACGGGGACGGCGCAAATCTCCCCGAATTCCCGTTTCAGGTCGTCCAGGAACAGGGGGTCGATGACCTTGTGAATATTCTCGATGGAGGTATAGTGCATCCCGCCGGAGCGCCGGGTCTCCGGGTTCAGGGTGCTTTCAAAGACGGCCCCGAAGATGGTGGGGCTTATCTCCGACCAGTCAAAGCCGCTGCTGGCCTTGTTCAGCAGCAGGTCACGGATTTCATCGGTGAAGGGGGGAACCTCGATGTCCTCATCGGAGAAGAGGCCGCCGTTCACATAGGGGAAGGCCGCCAGGGTCGGGTTGTCCTCCTGCAAATATTCGTCCCGCTCCTCCGCCGGGGTGTCCAGCACCTGGAACAGCTCCAGCAGCGCCCGGCGCATATGGCGGGTGTCCGACTCCGCCAGATAGTCATGGAACATCCCGTGCCGCCCGAAGATGCCCGCGTCCTCGGCGTAGAGGCAGAACACCAGCCGGACGCACAGCACGTTCAGGCTGTGCATGGCCTTGGGGCTGGTGGGGTCGCGGTACTGCTTGGCGAAGGCGTCGTACAGCAGGCCGACGATTTCACCGGCGGCCATGGAGACCTCCATCTCGTGGCGGATGTCCTCATTGCCGGTGTCCACCAGGAAGTTCAGGCGGTGGGGCTCTTTGGGCAGGTCGGCCAGGCGCAGCACCTCCGGCTCGTCATTGGGCTTGTTCATGTCGTGAATCTCGAAGGTCTGGAAGTTGCAGACCACGATCCAGCGGGGGTTCTGGTCATGGGGGAGGTACCCGGCGTAGCGGCGGGCCTGCTGGTAGGGGGTCAGCAGGGAGCCGTCCGACTGCTTGTAGCCCTTCCGCAGGTTGATGTCCATCCCCTTCTGCTCAATGAGTACGCGGGTATCGGGGAGGTAGGCGTCGATAAAGCTGGTATGGCTCAACTTCACCGGCAGCTCGAATTGGATGTGCTGGGCCGGGTTGTCCAGGCCGTACACCGTTTGCAGCAGGGTCAGCCAGAACGCCTGGGTCTCCTGCTTCTCATCGCCGTGGCCCGCCCACTGGGCGGCAAAGGCTTTCGCGGCGGCTTTCTGTTCGTTTTCTGTCATGGTCGCTCCCCCACTTTGCACAGGTGTTCTTACGGAACATCATACCACATTTGGTTGGGATTCTCAATCCAACTTTACGCAAATTCCCCCAAATTTCCCGCCCCTGAAAAAATTCGCCAGAAATCCCATTTGC
>JAJQFX010000182.1 GCA_021200895.1 Clostridiales bacterium
ATGTGACTTGATACCTGCTGAGACTGCCGCCCATGGCGGCTGGGTAACATTCTGCTTTTCCATCGGTCGTGCTAATCTGACTGTACGGCTGCGTGATTCTCCTCAACCCAGGTTAGATTGTATCTTTCAGTTGACGACATTGCCCCGAAGGGGGTAAGAAGTACAGCGCCCCGGCGTGCATCTGCTCGTAGCTGTCCATGGGTCATTCCCCGCAGAGGACGGCATGGAGGGCGGCAAGGCCCGTATCCATCTCCTCCTTCGTGATGACCAGAGGCGGCAGCAGGCGGATGGTCTTTGGCCCGGCGGTCAGCACCAGGACGTGCCGGGCATAGATGGCGCTGACCAGGGCGCTGCGGTCCACCCCGTCCTTCAGGACGATGCCAATCATCAGGCCCATGCCCCGCACCGTCTCCACACAAGGGGCGTTCCAGCTGCGGACGGTGTCCATCAGGTACTGACCCTTTTCGTTGATTTCCGCCATCATGGCGTCGTCCAGGGTGTCCAGCACCGCCAGGGCGGCGGCGGCGGCCACCGGGTTGCCGCCGAAGGTGGTGGCATGGGTGCCGGGGGTCAGCACGTTGCGGCACTTCTCATTGGCCAGCACGCCCGCCATAGGCAGGCCCCCGGCGATGCCCTTGGCAAAGGTGCAGGCGTCGGGGAGGATGCCGTACTGCTGGAAGCAGAACAGGCTCCCCGTCCGGCCAATGCCGGTCTGCACCTCGTCCACCAGCAGGAGGTAGTCCTTACTGGCGCACCAGTCCGCCAGCGCCTGCACGAACCCCTTGTCCAGGGGAAGGACGCCGCCCTCGCCCTGAATCAGCTCCACCATGACGGCGCAGACATCCTCCCCGTCCTGGGCCTGGACGCCGGCCATATCCGGCGTCTCGGCATAGCGGAAGCCCTCGGTGAAGGGGAAGAAGTAGTTGTGGAACACGTCCTGCCCCGTGGCCTGGAGGGTGGTGATGGTGCGGCCATGGAAGGAATTGTGGAGGGTGATGATGGTGGCGCGGCCCTTGCCGTACTTGTCAAAGCTGTACTTCCGGGCCAGCTTGATGATGCCCTCGTTGGCCTCGCCACCGCCGTTGGCAAAGAAGGCGGCGGACATCCCGGAGCGGAGGCACAGCTGCTGGGCCAGCTTCGCGTAGGGCTCGGTGTAAAACAGGTTGGAGGCGTGGGCCAGTTTTTTCGACTGCGCCTCCACCGCCTGCACCCAGGCGGGGTGGCCGTAGCCCAGAGAGGCCACGCCGATGCCGCTGGCGAAGTCCACATAGGGCTGGCCCTCCAGGTCGTACAGGGTGGAGCCTTCCCCGTGGTCTAACGCCACGTCAAAGCGGCCATAGGTCTGCATGGTATACTGATGGTCCAGTGCCTTCAGTTCTTCAAATGTCATCTCGGTTCCTTCTTTCTCCGCGCTTCACAGAATCATGGTGCCGATGCCGGTGTCGGACAGGGTCTCAATTAAAATGGAGTGGGGGATGCGCCCGTCCAGGATATGGCTGCGCTTGACCCCCCAGCGGATGGCCTCCACGCAGCAGTCCACCTTGGGAATCATGCCGCCGGTGATGATGCCCTTGTTTTTCAGGCCGGGGACGTCGGCGATGTTGACAATGGGAATTAAGGTGCTCTCGTCCTTGGGGTCCATCAGGAGGCCCCGCACGTCGGTGAGCAGAATCAGCTTCTCCGCATGGAGGGCGATGGCCAGCCGGGCGGCGGCGGTGTCGGCGTTGATGTTGTAGGAGCACTCCGCGTCGATGCCCTGGGCCACGGTGGACGCCACGGGGATATACCCGGCGTTGATGCAGTCGGTGACGATTTGGGCGTTGACGTTGGTGATTTCCCCCACCAGGCCGTAGCGCACATCCTTCACCTTGGCCTCAAACAATGCCCCGTCCAGGCCGCACAGGCCCACGGCCTTGCCGCCCCGGCGGTTCAGGGCGGCCACCAGGTTCTTGTTCACCTTGCCGCAGAGGACTTCCTGCACCACGTCGATGGTCTCCTCATCGGTGTAGCGCAGGCCGTCCACGAATTTGGACTCCTTGCCCAGCCGCTTCAGCATGGCGTTGATTTCCGGCCCGCCGCCGTGAACCAGCACCACGTTGATGCCCACCAGCTTCAGCAGCAGCACGTCGCTCATCACCGCGTCCCGCAGGGCGTCGGAGGTCATGGCGTTGCCGCCGTACTTCACCACTACGGTTTTCCCGCTGTATTTTTGAATGTAGGGAAGCGCCTCCATTAACACGTTGGCGCGTTCCGAAGACAGATAGGACATGGTTCTCCCTCCGGTCAGGTGCGGTAGTCGCCGTTGATGTGGACGTACTCATAGGTCAGGTCGCAGCCCCAGCAGGTGGCGCTGGCGCTGCCCTCGTGGACATCCACCAGAATCTCCACCTCCGGCTGGGAGAGGATGGCCTTGGCCTTGTCCTCATCGAACAGCACCTGCATCCCCTCGTAGCACACCTGAATCTCCCCGGCGGCAGAGGCGAAGCGCACCTCCACGCACTCCGGGCGGAAGGGCGCTCTGGAGTAGCCCATGGCGCAGACCACCCGCCCCCAGTTGGCGTCCGCTCCAAAGACGGCAGTCTTCACCAGGGAGGAGGAGACGATGCTCTTGCTGAGCCGCTCCGCCGCGTCCTCGCTGCGGGAGCCGGAGACGGTGCAGGTGATGAGGCGGCTGGCCCCCTCGCCGTCGGCGGCCATGTGTTTCGCCAGATAGGTGCAGACCTCCGTCAGCGCCTCCACAAAGGCGTCATAGCCCTCGTCCTTCCACTCGATGAGGGGGTTCCCCGCCAGGCCGTTGGCCATCAGCAGGCAGGTGTCGTTGGTGGACGTGTCGCCGTCCACGGTGACACGGTTGAAGGTGCGGGGCACCACCTGATGAAGGGCGTCCCCCAGCATCTCGGTGGAGATAGCGCAGTCGGTGGTCAGGTAGCACAGCATGGTACCCATGGCGGGGTGGATCATGCCGGAGCCTTTCGCAATGCCCCCCAGCTTCACCGTTTTGCCCCCCACCTCGAAGGAGACGGCGATTTCCTTCTTCTTCGTGTCGGTGGTCATAATGGCGTGGGCGGCGGCGTCGGAGCCGTCCTTGGTCAGATTCTGAGCCAGGCCGGGCAGGGCGTCGATGATGGCCTGGGCGTTCAGCTCCTGGCCGATGACGCCGGTGGAGCCGACGGCGATGTCGTCCGGGGACACCCCCAGCACCTGCGCGGCGGCGGCGCAGACCTCCTCCGCGTGCTCATGGGACAGGTGGCAGCAGGCGTTGGCGTTGCCGGAGTTCACCACCACACCCCGCAGCACGCCGCTCTCCAGGCGGGCCATGGTGACGTACACCGGGGCGGCCTTCACCCGGTTGGTGGTGAACATACCGGCGGCGTTGCACTCCGCCTCGGAAAAAATCAGGGCCAGGTCGTTCTTGTCAGGAGAGCTGCCCGCCTTGACACCGGCATGGGTGGCCGCGGCGCGGAAGCCCTTTGCGGCGCAGACGCCGCCGGGAAGTTGTTTCATAGCTGGTTCTCCTTTATCCATTTGGTTCAGTGAAGGTTTATTCCGGCAGATGCAGGCTCTCCGTCTCCCGGAAGCCCAGCATCAGGTTCATGTTCTGCACCGCCGCGCCGGAGGCCCCCTTGCCCAGGTTGTCAAAGAGGGCGGTGACGGTGCAGCGTTCTTCTGTGCCGCAGACGTGAAGCGTCAGGGTGTCCAGCCCGGCCAGGGCGTTGGCGTACAGCTTGCCGGGGTTCCCCAGGGGTGCCACGGACACCATGGCCTGCCCAGCGTAGTGGGTGGAGAGGGCCTCCCACACCACTTTGGCGGGTTTGGGCAGCAGCACGGTGGTGGCCATGCCCTTATAGTAATCGTCCACCACAGGGGTGAAGCAAGGCGCAACCTTCAGGCCGCAGATGGCCTGCATCTCCGGGACGTGCTTATGGTTCAGGGTCAGGCCGTAAAGGGCGGGGGCGCTGAGGGCCTCCGACCGGTCGGGGGCCTCGTAGTCGGCAATCATTCCCTTGCCGCCGCCGGAGTACCCCGTCAGGGAGTAGCAGGCCACGAAGTCCTTGGGGGACAGCACCCCCGCCTGCACCAGGGGCGCCACGGCGGAGATAAAGCCAGTGGCGTGGCAGCCGGGGTTTGCCACCCGTTTGGCCTGGCAGATGGCCTCCCGCTGTCCGGGGCGCAGCTCCGGGTAGCCGTACACCCAGGCGGGGTTCGTCCGGTGGGCGGTGGAGGCGTCGATGATGCGGGTGGCCGGGTCCTCCACCAGGGACACCGCCTCCACGGCGGCGGCGTCCGGCAGGCAGAGGAACACCAGGTCGGCCTGATTCATCAGCCGTTTTCGCTCCGCCACGTCCCGGTGCAGTTCGGGGGAGATGGTCAAAAGCTCGATGTCCGTCCGCGCCCCCAGGCGCTGGTAGATTTGCAGGCCAGTGGTGCCAGCCTGGCCGTCGATGTATACCTTCGGTTTCATGGAAAACCTCCCATGTCATACTACTGTTATTTTAATGGGTTCTGCGGGGGCTGTCAATGAGGAGCGCGACGTTTCGTTGGCGATTCGGGGAGCGCGTTCCTTAGACAAAGAATGATAAATAAAAAACGTTCTTTCCCTCCGGGGGCCCCCATTTCTTTTTTACAATAGGAGAAAAACGTAGCCTTATAGTCAGATTTCAGCAACCAAAGGATAACCAAATTGCACGTTTCGCCCGCCCCCGGCAGGGCGGAACGGCAATCGTACCCCAGCCGCCATCGGCGGCAGTCTCACCAGTGTGAAGTCACATCGTCTCTAATGGGATAGACCACCTGATTGAGGGACAAGGCGAAGCCCACAGTGGGATAGGGGGAG
>JAJQFX010000265.1 GCA_021200895.1 Clostridiales bacterium
CAGCTGCATCGAGCTGTGCAAGGACTGGGGCTATGAGGTCATCGAGGGCAAGCTGGCCATCGCGGACATCATGGCTGCCGCCAAGGAGGGCAAGCTGGAGGAGGTCTTTGGCACCGGCACCGCCGCCGTGGTCTCCCCGGTGAAGGAGTTGAAGTGGAAGGACGAGACCGCCTACATCGGCGACGGGAAAATCGGCCCCCTGACCCAGAAGCTGTACGACACCCTGACCGGCATCCAGTGGGGCAAGCTGCCCGACGACAAGGGCTGGACGGTGGAGGTCAAGTAAGACCCTTCGCCTTCTGAAACCTGTAAATTGTAATAAGCAAACCGGCGCAGCGTACAGCTGCGCCGGTTCATTTCTGTTGTGCAGCGCCCTGCCCCACGGAGCCCCGTGGGGCAGGGCGTTGCTGTGTTCTCTCGGATTACAGCACGAAGAAGGTGCAGGTGCCGGGGGCGACCGTCACAGTCCCAGCCGCCTGGGCCTCCGGAGCCATCTCCGGCAGGGTGTTGCCCTCGCCCAGCACCAGGGGCTTGCCATTCAGGGTCATGACGGTGGCGCGGATGTTGCCGTCCTGCCCGGCCAGGGTGTAGCGCTGGGCGTCCTTCGGCAGCTCCACCGTGGTGGCCTCCGTCAGGGAGTTGTTGATGACCAGGTAGACCACGCCGTCCTTTCCGTCCTTCCGGCTGTGAGCGTAGACGTGAGCGCCCTCCCGGATAGGCTCGCCGGTGTCATAGACGGTGGTGCCCATCAGGCGGTTCCACAGCAGCACGGCGAAGTAGTTGGGCCGGGGGGTCGAACACCTGGCGGGCCAGGAAGCCGTAGTCAGAGGAGGCCAGGGTGTTGTGGAAGATGACGCCCTTGGTGACGGCGGCGAAGCCGCCCAGTTCGTTCAGGGTGCGGATAACGTCCAGATAGGTAGAGGCCCAGGTGTCGCCGCCGCCGCCGGCGTCGCCGGACTCTGTGACCCACATCTCGCCTCCGGGGACGTACTTATCCCGGAAGGGGGCATAGGTGCGGGCGAAGGTGGGGGGCGGTGGCCAGATATTCCTCGCCATTGGCCTCTGAAGCCTGCCAATGGCCGGAGGGCATGACGGAAGCCAGCCGCTCGGAGACGCCGTTATAGTAATGATAGCTGAACACGTCCAGGGGCTCTGTGGTACCGGCCATCAGGTCGTCGCAGCCGCAGCACTCAGAGACCATCTGCTCCACGCCGCCGCTGCGGCCAAAGGTGACGCTGTCGCCGCCAGTGGTGCTGGGGCCGACCTTGATGCACTCGGGATAGTTCTCATCCAGCCACTTGAAGAACAAATCCTGGTCTCTCCGGTAATCCGCCGGGGTGTAGCCTGCGGGGAAGCCGGTGTCCTCCATCATGTTGGGCTCGTTGGCGAACTCAGCGGCGTTGATGGGCACGCCGTACTCCTTGCTCAGGCCGAACAGCTTCTCCGCCTCGGAGGGGTTCCAGGGCTCGTCCGCGGAGTGGAGGCCGGGGCAGTTGGCTACGGAGACGATGAGCTTGGCCCCCACCGCCTTCACGAAGTCCAGCACGCCGATCCACTGCTCCTTGGTCAGCACGTTCAAATAGCCCTCCGGCACCTTGCCGTTGGTGGTGCCGTCAAAGTCATAGTAGGTCTTGGTGGCCCAAGTGCCGGAGACACGCATCCACACGGGGCCAAGCTCCTTCGCCAGGCTGCGGAGCTTCTCGTTGTACAGGTCGATGGGGGGATAGACCTGCATCAGATCCTTGTACATGGCGGCGATGCCCTCGGCGGTGGGCTCCACATAGAACTCCTCCGTTCCGGCCACCTGCCCCGGCGTGTACGCCTTCCAGAAGGTGCCGCCCGTCACCTCCGCAAATTCCACGTTGTAGGACATCATCATGGGATTGCCTTCCCGCAAAGCCTGTAACGTATCCGGACTCAGTTTGACAAATTCAGCCATTGTTTGGACTCCTTTCGCCCTTTTGGGCACGTTTCGTTCGGTTGCCGCGTCGTTCCTTTCCTCCATGATGCTGCCCGCCCAGGTGGGCTGACCGGGCACTATATCATTTAGGGATATTTCTATTATATCAATTCTCAACCGCCCTGCATACAAACAGAATCCGGATTCTGTCACCCAGTGCTCCAAAAAATTCTCAGCATTTTTTGTTGAAAATCACCAGAAATATGCTACAATACTCTCATGCGGAAGCAGGAAAGGAGGCCGCCGCCATGGATGAATCTATCAGCGCTTCACAGAGTTTTTTTTCGGCGGTACGCAATGGAGGACAGCGTGGACTATTTTCTGGCCGCCCTGTTCGAGATGCTGAAAACCCGGCCTTACCGGGACATTACGGTCAGCGCGCTTTGCAGCGCCGTGGGCCTCTCCAGAAACACGTTCTACAAGTATTTCAGGAATAAGGACGGCCTGCTGGAGCAGATGGCGGAGCGACTCTGGGTTGCCTTTCAGGAAACGATGCCGCCGTCCCAGGATTTGGACAGCAGCCTTCTGCACTACTTTGAGTTCTGCTACAGCCTGAAGGAGCTGGTGGAGGCCCTGGTTCGCAACAACCTGGTGCAGCCGCTGAATCAGTGGAACGAGCGGTTCATCCGCTGCATCCAGCCGGTGGAAGCCGATGGGGGCGCGGACATCGACCCGGCCTCCCTGGGCATGATGCATCATTTCATCTCTTCCGGCTGCGTCCGGCTGGTGGAGGACTGGTGCCGGACAGGGTTTGCCGAGACCCCCGCTCATATGGCCGGGCTGGCCTCCTGCGTGGTGGAGGGCGTATTTGCCCGTACCTACACGCTAAGGCTGGACGGTCAGGATGCCATCGGACGATCCATCTGACCCTCGGAACGGAAAGGAGCATTGCCTGTGCGTTACTATTTTGCGCCGCTGGAGGGTATCACCAACGCCCTGTATCGGAACGCCTGGCGGGCGCAGTTCTCCCCGGCGGACCGGTACTTTACCCCCTTCATCACCCCCACTGAGAGCCTGAGCCTGCAAACGAAGGAGCTGCGGGACGTGCAGCCGGAGTGCAATCAGGGTATGGATTTGGTGCCTCAACTGCTGACCAACCGGCCGGAACCCTTTGTCGCAGCCGCCCGGAAGCTGCAACAGCTGGGGTATCCGGAGGTCAACCTGAACCTGGGCTGCCCCTCCGGCACGGTGGTGGCGAAGCGGAAGGGTAGTGGACTGCTGGCGGAATGGGATTTACTGGAGCCGCTGCTGGACGGCATCTTCACCGCCCTGCCCGACCTGCGCATCTCCATCAAGACCAGGCTGGGGAAGGACGACCCGGACGAGTTCCCGGAACTGATGGAGCTGTACAACCGCTACCCGCTGTCGGAGCTGATCATTCACCCCCGCATCCAGCGGGATTTTTACCGGGGGCCGGTGCGGACGGACTGGTTCGCGCAGGGGCTCGCCATGGCGAAGATGCCGGTGTGCTATAACGGCGACCTCTTCACGGCGGAGGACGTGGCGGCGTTTCACCGCCAGTTCCCCACTGTGGAGCGGGTCATGCTGGGCCGGGGCCTCATTGCCAACCCCGGCCTGCTGGGGGAGCTGCGGGGGGAAGCCCCCATTGATAAGGCCCAGTTCCGGGCCTTCCATGACCGGCTCTACCGGGATTATCAGGCGGCGCTGCATGGGGAGAAGCCGGTGCTGCATAAGATGAAGGAGCTGTGGAGCTACTGGCAGGCCAGCTTCGCGGACTGCGAGAAGGCGATGAAGCGCATCCGCAAGGCCCAGCACCTGGCGGAGTATGAAAGCGCCGTGGCCTGGCTGTTTGCCACCTGCCCCCTGGCGGAGAACCGGCGGTTCGTGCAGAAGTAGCGCCGCCCCACAGGGGACGGAGCGGTTCTTCGCCTATACCATCTTTTTACAGAAGCGGGTATTGAAACGAAACAAAAAACATGATAAACTACCCCTATCTTAGGAGTGATAAGGATGAGTGAGCATATGACAAAACCAACCATTGTCATTGGACATAAAAACCCGGATACGGATTCCATCTGTTCCGCCATCGCCTATGCCCGGCTGAAGGCCAGGCTCACCGGGGAGGACTATCAGCCCAAGCGCTGCGGGCGAATCAATCAGGAGACGGAATATGTGCTGGACACCTTTCAGGTGCCCTCGCCGGATTACATCGACACCCTGGAGCCCAGGGTCTATGACGTGAATATGCGTACCACGGAAGGGGTCACAACGGAGACCAGCCTCCGCCGGGCCTGGGACAAGATGCAGGACGAGAACCTCCGCACCTTGCCCATCCTGAACGAGGAGAGCCACCTGGTGGGCCTGGTGACCCAGGGCGACCTGGCCCGCTCCTCCATGGAGGATCACGCCGCTACCACCTTGTCCAGCGCCCGGGTCAGCGCCCGGAACATTGTGGACACCCTGGCGGGGGAGTTGGTGGTGGGCAGCATGGACGATGTGTTCGAGGAGGGCAGCGTCTGCATCGCCGCCGCCAATGAGGGCATCTTCTCCCAGTTCGTCACCCAGAACAGCATGGTCATCGTGGGCAACCGCTCCGGCGCGCTGCTGTCTGCCATCGAGTGCGGGGCCAAGTGGCTCATCGTCTGCCTGTGCCAGGGGGAGGAGATCTCCAAGCTGATTCGCGCCCTGGCGGAGGAGAACCACTGCATTATCATCCTGACGCCCTATGACACCTTCAAGGTGGCCCACTTGATCAATCTGTCCATGCCGGTGCGCCACGTCATGCGGGGGGGGGGGGGGTAAGGAAAATCGAGGCGAGCCCCCACACCCCATGGGGGCCGCCAACCCGCCGGGATAGGCCAACCCCCCGGAT
>JAJQFX010000226.1 GCA_021200895.1 Clostridiales bacterium
AACCATAGAACGTTTCTTCGCTAATACTGGTGACACTGTTCGGAATGGTCACGCTGGTCAGGCCGCTGTAAGCAAATGCTTCTGTACCAATGGAGACAACGCTGTCTGGAATGGTCACGCTGGTCAGGTTATCACACCCCTCAAACGCATAGCTATTGATGCGAGTGACACTGTCCGGGATGACGTATGTACTACTGTTTCCATAGTACGCAATCAACCTGAGTTTGTCCTTGCTCAGAAGTGTAAGCCCCGATGCACAGTAAGTGCTGTTTGCGGAATTTACTGTGAAAGTGGTCAGGTTATCACAGTTAGAAAATGCATTCACTCCGATGGAGGTGACGCTGGCCGGGATAGTCACTTTGGTCAAGCTACTACAGGAAGCGAATGCCTGATACTCGATGGAGGTGACGCCGTTCGGGATAGTCACGCTGGTCAGGCTGCTGCAAGACATGAACGCACATGAGCCGATAGAGGTGATGCCGCTGCCAAAGGTCACGCTGCTCAAAGCCTCACAGCCCTCGAACGCCCACTCCCCAATGGAGGTGACGCTGTTCGGAATGGTGACACTGGTCAGGCTCTCGCAATCATAGAACGCCCAATCCCCAATGGAGGTGACACCGTTGCCAATGGTCACGGTAGTCAGGCTACGGCATTGCTGGAATGCGGATTCACCGATAGAGGTGACGCTGCCCGGGATGGTCACGCTGGTTATGCCATAGCAAAGTTCGAACGCTTTAAAACCGATGGAGGTGATGCCGCTTTTGATGACTACAGTGACAATGCTGTCATCCCAGGCGAAGGCAAGAGCATCAATCGCCCCGGTACCGGAGATGGTCAGCTTGCCTGCTGAATCCAAGGTGTAGGTGGCGTTGGTGCCGCAGGAACCGCTCTCCACAGTGCTGGCCGTAGCAATGCCGTCCTCTGACGCTACGCTGATGCCGCTCTCTGCGGCAGCTTCCTCAGGCTCGGCCTCGGATTCCTCCTCAGCGGCCTCTTCCTCCGGCTCGGCCTCGGATTCCTCCTCAGCAGCCTCTTCCTCAGGCTCGGCCTCGGATTCCTCCTCGGCGGCCTCTTCCTCAGGCTCGGCCTCGGATTCCTCCTCGGCAGCTTCTTCCTCAGGCTCGGCTTCGGATTCTGCCTCCGGTTCCGCTTCGGCGCTTGCGGAGACTTCCGCTTCCGCCTCCGGCTCCGCCGCCCATGCCGTCATGGACAGCAGGGAGAGGCTCATGGCCAGCGCCAGCAGCAGGGCTGTCAGCCGTTTACAGGGGTGTTTCGCTTTTACGTTCATTTGAATTTCATCCTTTCTGAATTTTGTGGGTTCTGGTTCTGTTGCGCTTTGTGCCTGTCGGCGGGGTTCCTCCTTTCTAATTAAAAAGACAACGCCCAGACTGAAAAAGTTTGCTCCCTCTCAAAATTTTTTAGAAAAAATTTACCAACTTATTATAATCCGTTTTGTACGGCATTGCAAGCGTCTTTCGTAAAATCCCTCCAATCTAAAATTGACATTCACTGAATGTCACTCTTTGAAAAGTATAGCACAAACTGAAAGAGATGACAAGCACCGAATGTCAATTTTGGAGGATTTTTATGTTTACGAACAAAGCAGCAGACGGCAGGAACAACCTCTGCGGGCTGGAAATCGCCCGCCTGCGCACTGCCCGCAAATGGTCTCAGCGGCAGCTGGCGGACCAGCTTCAGCTCATCGGCCTGAACCTGGACAAAAACGCCATTCAGCGCATCGAATCCGGCCAGCGCTTCCTCACCGACATTGAACTGAAAGCTATCGCCGCCCTGTTTGGCTGCACCGTGGACGACCTGTACGGCGATAGCGGGTAGCTGCGCCGCGTGCGGGAAAGTGCGTATCCCCCTTGCCTTTTCCGTGGGATTCCTTTATAATAAAGGTATCCCACCGGAACAGGAGGCAAGCAACGTGGAACAGCGTGTGGACAAGACCAATTACTACCTGAACATCGCGGAGACGGTGTTGGAGCGCTCCACCTGCCTGCGGCGGCAGTACGGGGCCATCATCGTGAAGCATGACGAAATCATCTCCACCGGCTACAACGGCGCGCCCCGGGGCCGCCGCAACTGCGTGGACCTGGGCCGCTGCACCCGGGAGGAATTAAAGGTGCCCTCCGGCCAGCGGTACGAGCTGTGCCGCAGCGTCCACGCCGAGGCCAACGCCATCATTTCCGCCAGCCGGAACGACATGATCGGGGCCACCCTCTACCTGGTGGGGCATGACGCCGCCACCGGTGCCCTGCTGACGGACACCACCTCCTGCTCCATGTGCCGCCGCACCATCATCAACGCCGGCATCGAGAAGGTCATCATCCGCAAAAGCCCCACGGAGTACAACGTGGTGCATGTGGAGGACTGGGTGCGGGAGGACGACACCATGCCGGAGGACTAAAACCTTCGGAACCGGTGCATGGGAATCAAGCTTGAAAACCGTTTTCTGTAGGGGCGGCCCTTGGCCGCCCGGGGTAAGCAGGCGGTTTCTGCGGGCGGCCGAGGGCCGCCCCTACACAGGTGGTCGCCGGTGGAGGGGTTCCCGTGTAAAACGGAGTTCAAACCTGCTTCCCGCAGAACCGGTGAGAAAACCGTTGACAATCCGTCGGAAACCCGTTATAATATCCCCAATCATGGCTGTGAAGAAACATAGTAGGCGTTCCCTGACGCAAAGAGAGGAGCCGGGCGGTGCAAGGCTTCGGGAAGGTGCGCTGAACCCGGTTCGGAGCCGCGGGTAAACCCCGCCGGGCACGCCCGTTACAGCGTGGAGTATCTGCCCAGGCAGACACTCGCTGAGGCCCTCACCGCGAGGCGGGGGCGAAGCTCAGGTGGTAACACGAAGCGTTTGCGCTCTCGTCCTTGAAGCGATTCGGGGAGGAGGGCGTTTTCTTCTCCCCAAAGGGTAAAATGAACGATAAAATGGAGAAATGAGGTAATCTTATGGCAAAGAACGGCAAGAAAAAGGTCAGCGCTATCACGTCTATGAGCGAGGACTTTACCAAGTGGTATACGGACATCTGCCTGAAGGCGGAGCTGGTGGACTACGCCAGCGTCAAGGGCTTCATGATTATGCGGCCCTACGGCTACGCCATCTGGGAGAATATGACCAATATCCTGGACGGAATGTTCAAAAAGACCGGTCACCAGAACGTGGCCATGCCGGTGCTGATTCCCGAGAGCCTGCTGAAAAAGGAAGGCGAACTGGTGGAGGGCTTCGCCCCGGAGGCGGCCTGGGTCACCATGGGCGGCAGCGACAAGCTGGAGGAGCGGATGGCCATCCGTCCCACCTCTGAGACGCTGTTCTGCGACCACTGGGCCCATATCCTCCAGACCTACAAGCAGCTGCCCATGCTGTACAACCAGTGGTGCAGCGTGGTGCGGTGGGAAAAGACCACCCGCCCCTTCCTCCGCTCCCGGGAGTTCTGGTGGCAGGAGGGCCACACCATCCATGAGACGGCGGAGGAGGCCCAGGCGGAGACGGAGCAGCAGCTCAACTGCTATGCCGACTTCTGCCGGGATGCCCTGGCTATGCCGGTGCTCAAGGGCCGCAAGACGGACAAGGAGAAGTTCGCCGGGGCGGAGGCCACCTACACCATCGAGGCCATGATGAAGGACGGCAAGGCCCTGCAATCCGGCACCAGCCACTACTTTGGGGACAAGTTCTCCCGGGCCTACGATGTGACCTTCCAGGGCCGGAACAACCAGCTGGAGTACCCCTATCAGACCTCCTGGGGCTGCTCCACCCGGCTCATCGGCGCGGTCATCATGACCCACAGCGACGATAACGGCCTGGTGCTGCCCCCCGCCATCGCCCCCATTCAGGTGGTGGTGATTCCCGTGGCCCAGCACAAGGAGGGCGTGCTGGAGGCCGCCTACAGCCTCCGGGACCGGCTGGAGGCCCTAGGCCTCCGGGTGAAGTGCGATGACAGCGACCAGTCCAACGGCTGGAAATATGCCGAGTATGAGATGAAGGGCGTCCCCCTGCGGGTGGAAATCGGCCCCAAGGACATGGAGCAGGGCCAGTGCGTCCTGGCCCGCCGGGACACCGGGGAGAAGTATGTGATCGCGCAGGAGGAGCTGGAGGCGAAGGCCCAGGCGCTGCTCCAGGCTATCCACGACGACCTGTACGCCGCTGCCGAGCAGCGCCTCCAGGACAACACCCTGGACTTCGACAACGTCCCCGCCATCAAGGCTGCCATGGAGGAGCATACCTGCTTTGCCCGTACCATGTGGTGCGGCAACGAGGCCTGTGAACTCGCCATGAAGGAGCTGGCGGGGGTGTCCTCCCGGTGTATGCCCCTCCAGCAGGAGCTGACCGAGGAGGAACGCGCCCGGCTGGGCGATGTCTGCCCGGTGTGCGGCCAGAAGGCGAAGAAGGTCATCGTCTGGGGCGTGGCCTATTAAGGGCAGGCGCTTCCCGGCAGTATCCTATATTATAATGTATATCCCCCTGGACAGAGGGAAAGCCATCCCTGCGCACCGTGCCGGTGCGCGGGGATTCATTTTTCGTGGAACGTTGGCTCCTTGGATAAGGGCGGCAGAAGGAAACAGGTGGTTGCCTGGCCGGGGCCTGATTCTCCTTAGATGTGGTTCTTTGAAGGAATAACGGCTTGCCTTCCCGGCGGGGGCGCGTTCCTTAGACGAAGATATTTAAATGAACAACGTTTGTTCCCTCCGGGGGCCTGAGTGCCGCCTGCTGACCCTTTACGGTATCCTCCTCGGACAGTGACCCTCGCCAGCATAG
>JAJQFX010000112.1 GCA_021200895.1 Clostridiales bacterium
TTTGTTGTGCAGCTTTAATTCCTGGAACAGCTTGGCCATCAGCATGGAGTCCTTGCCGCCGGAGATGCACACCGCGATTTTATCCCCCGGCTGCACCAGTTCATAGGTCTGGATGGCCTTGGCGAATTTGCTCCACAGCTGGCGGTGGAACTTCTTGCGGATGCTTTTCTCCACCTCTGCCGCCCGGTTCTCCTCCTGCATCAGCTTCTGCCGGAGCCAGCCGTAGTAGCCCCCCGGCAGGTCGTAGGCGGGATAGCCCGCCTCCCGTAGTTCCCAGGCCAGCTGGCCGCTGACCGCCCCGCTCTTGCAGCACAGCAACGGCTTCCTCCCCTGGGGCAGGCGGCCGGGGTCTGCCCGCAGCTCCTCCAGGGGGAGATTCACCGCCCCCGGCATATGGCCGTAGGCAAAGGCGAGGGCGTCCCGGATGTCAATGATTTGATACTCCTCCGGGCTGACCTGCCATTCCTGTAGTGTTACCGTCCAAGTCTCCATAGCGATACCCTCCAAAACTGCTGTTCATTATATCAGCCGGAAATCTTTGTGTCAACGTTCGCGGCCCTCCGCCGGGGTTCGGCAAATCTCCTTGCCAGAATCGGTTTTCTGTGCTATGCTAATGGAAACAGGCTTAGAGGAAAGGAACCAATCACATGAAAGTGTTACACATTGGCAAGGAGGGGAACATGGAGCGCTACACCGTCTCCACCCCCTTCATCGAGCAGCTGGAAAAGGTCAGCCTGCCCAACGGGCTGGACGCCGCCCAATACCTGGAGGCCGCCGGGGACGCGGACTTTATCATCGCCGACGCGGTGGCCCCCGTCACCGGGGCGCTGATTCGGGGGATGCCCAACCTGAAGCTGATTCACTCCGAGGGGGTGGCCTTCAATAGCTTCGACGTGGAGGCCGCCACCGCCCGGCACGTCTACGTCTGCAACTGCCAGGGCATGAACGCCTCCGCCGTGGCGGAGCAGGCCATCCTGCTGATGGTGGGGATGCTGCGGGACGCCGTCAACAACGACGCCGCTGTCCGCACCGGCGCACAAATCGCCACCAAAGAGGGCTACATGAAGCGGGGCGACCTGCGGGAATTGGCGGACTGCTCCGTAGGGCTGGTGGGCTTTGGAGACATCGCTCAGGCCACCGCGAAGCTGCTGCGGGCCTACGGCGTGGAGGAAATTTACTATTATAAGCGCCACCCCCTGACCCAGGAAGCGGAACAGCGGCTGGGGGTGTCCTATCTGCCCCTGGAGGAACTGCTGGGCCGCTCCGACATTGTCAGCCTCCACCTCCCCGTCTCCTCCGCCACGATGCACACCGCCGACAGCGCCTTCTTCGCCCAGATGAAGGAGAGCAGCTACTTCGTGAACACCGCCCGGGGGGAGCTGGTGGACGACGAAGCCCTGGTGGATGCCCTGGCCTCCGGCAAACTGGCTATGGCCGGGCTGGACACTCTGGACCAGGAGCCGGTGCAGCCGGGCCACTACCTCCTCCGCCAGCCGGAGGACATCAGCCGCAGGCTGCTCTTTAGCCCCCACATCGGCGGCATCACCGCCTCCAGCTTCCGCCGGGGCTACCAGATGGTCTGGGAGGATATTCAGGCTGTGGCGGAGGGGCGGGTTCCCCGCCGCGCCGTCAACCGCTGGTGAGGGTTCGTCCATTTGCCGGGAATTTCCCCGGAAAACCGCCCCGTTTTTCCCCATTCTGCCCCTTCCACACACCATTCGGATATGATAAGATAGGCTTATCCAACTGTATCCTGCTCCGCCCCAGGCGGAAAAAATCCAACACCGGGAGATGTGCGCTATGAAAGAGTTTCAGCCCATTAAGGAAGGCAAGGTGCGCGAGATTTATGACAACGGCGACAGCCTGATTATGGTGGCCACCGACCGCATTTCCGCCTTTGACGTTATCCTGAAAAACAAAATCAGCCGGAAGGGCGCTGTGCTGACCCAGATGTCCAAATTCTGGTTCGACTATACCAAGGACCTGCTGCCCAACCATATGCTGTCCGTGGACGTGGCGGATATGCCGGAGTTCTTCCGCCAGCCCCAGTTCGACGGGAACAGCATGATGTGCAAAAAACTCACCATGCTGCCCATTGAGTGCATTGTCCGGGGCTATATCACCGGCAGCGGCTGGGCCAGCTACCAGAAAACCGGCGTCGTCTGCGGCATCACCCTGCCCGCCGGCCTCCGGGAGTCCGACAAGCTGCCGGAGCCCATCTACACCCCCAGCACCAAGGCAGAAATCGGCGACCATGACGAGAACATCTCCTACGAGCAGAGCATCACCGTGCTGGAGAAGGTGTTCCCCGGCAAGGGCGAGGAGTACGCCGCCAAGCTGCGGGATTACACCATCGCCCTGTACAAGCAGTGCGCGGAGTACGCCCTGAGCCGTGGCATCATCATTGCCGACACTAAGTTCGAGTTCGGCCTGGACGAGGAGGGCAACATCGTCCTGGGAGACGAAATGCTGACCCCGGACTCCTCCCGCTTCTGGCCCCTGGAGGGCTACGAGCCGGGCCACGGCCAGCCCTCTTTCGACAAGCAGTTCGTCCGCGACTGGCTGAAGGCCAACCCGGACAGCGGCTATGACCTGCCCCAGGAGGTCATTGACAAGACCATCGCCAAGTATCTGGAGGCCTATGAGCTGCTGACCGGCAAGCCGCTGGACTGATTGGTTCCGTGAAACGCCGCCCTCAAGGGGGAAGTATCCCCTTTGAGGGCGTTTTTTCCGGCGCGCTATTCACAGTCTATTCACAAATGTTTCAAAGTTTGTTCAAACTCCCTTTTGCTCGATTTGCTACAATAAGGGTGTTCAAAGTATCCCATTTACTTGAATGATCTTCCTCTTTCTCTTCTTTCTTTTCAGATTGCACCCCGCCGGTTCGCCCGGCGGGGTGCATCGCTTTTGCCGCCACAAAACGCCCGGAACGCTGCATCAGCGCTCCGGGCGTTTTAGATGATGTTCCTTCCCGGGGGATTATTCCTCCGGCTGCTCCCCGTTGGCCTGGTCGATAAAGGCGTCCAGCCCGGCCACGGGGTCTACGCCGCCGTCAGACGGCTCCTCTGAGGGCTCGGCCTCCGGGGCGGCGGGCTCCTCCGGCGCGGCCTCTTCCTCCGGCTCCTCTTCCGTTACGGCGTCCTCCACCTCGGCGGACAACTCCCGGATCTTCGCGTCATTGATGGCGATTTTGGCCAGGGTCTCGTCAATGGTGGCGCAGGCGCTGAAAAATTCCGGCTCCGTGGAGATGCCGTACTTCTCAAAGTACAGCCTGCCCAGTTCGCCGTAGGCCTTGCGCAGCGTCTCCTGCTCCCCCAGGTTGGCGGCCTTCAGCTTCGCAATGTTGGACAGGGTGCGGGCCTTATTCGCGCCGGTTTGGGCCAGGTCAGCGCCGGTCTGGCGCAGATCCATCACTTTTGACTTGAGATATTCCACATTGAATGCCATAGTTGGTTCCTCCTTATGAGATGACAGGCAGCGGTTTCATTTTGACAGCACTCCCGATTTCGGGAGCACGCAAGGGGCGTTACCCCTCCACCGCCACAAAGGTTTTCAGCGGCAGCTCCGCCCCGAAGGGCCCGGCGTCCTCGAAGCAGGAGCAGGCCAGGTCGGTGTTCAGCAGCCGGACGCAGCAGCCCTGTAACAGGCCCAGGGGCAGGCTGCCATCCGCCACCGCGTCCACCAGGTCGGAGATGTTCTTCTCGCAGCCGGGCATCTGCACATCGTTGCCCGCATAGACGCACATGGGGGAGGAGGAGCAGTCGTATTTCCGTTCAGGTCTGGCGGAAAAGGCGATGGAAATTTGCTCATGGGAGGTGTACCAGTCCGTCATCACATATCCGGCGAAGCCGCACTCCTCCCTGGCGTAGCAGGTGATGGTGTCATAGCAGTTGGCGGCGTGGACGCCGTTGAGCAGGTTGTAGGAGGTCATAATGGTCATAGGCTGGCTGGCCTCGATGGCCACGCCGAAGTTCCGCAGGTAAATCTCCCGCAGGGCCCGCTCCCCAACGTGCTCGTTGACGAACATCCGGTTATCCTCCTGGTTGTTGACGCAGAAGTGCTTGATGCTGGTGCCGATGCCAGGGTGCTTCTGGACGCCCTTCACGTCGGCGGCGGCGCACAGGCCGGACAGCAGCGGATCCTCGGAGTAGTATTCAAAGTTTCGGCCGCACAGGGGGTTGCGGTGAATGTTCATGCCGGGGGCCAGCCAAATCTGCACGCCGAACTGCTCCAGCTCCGCGCCCACGATGTCGCCCATGGCCTCTACCAGCCCTAAATCCCAGGAGGAGGCCAGCAGGGAGGCGATGGGGATGGCGGTGCAGTACTGATAGTAGTCCACCTCGCCCGGCTGACAGGGGGGCAGCTGGGAGACCAGGTCGCCGAACACCTCGCCGCCGGGCAGCAGGTTGCCCTCTGCGTCGGTGCGGAAGTGGGGGGTCAGCCGCAGACCGGCGGGGCCGTCGGCATTGGTCATGCGGCGCACACCCCGGTAAGCCAGCAGCATGGAGGTCTCCCCCGCCGCGCCGGGGACGCCCTGGGCGGCGGAGCCAATGACGGAGCCTGCGTCCCGGGCCGTGCCTACACACAGGTCGGCCATCTCCTCCACAGTAAGCTGGGCCACCAGCTGCTCCATGGTGTAGGCCCCGGATTTCACGTCCTCCATGGTGATGACGTGGTCTGTCTCCGGCGGGGTTAACGGGGCAGGGATGCCCTGATAGGTCACGGTCT
>JAJQFX010000179.1 GCA_021200895.1 Clostridiales bacterium
CCTCCCCCTATCCCACTGGCGGCTAGCGCCTTGTCCCTCAATCAGGTGGTCTATCAGGCAACAGACGATGTGACTTGATACCTGCTGAGACTGCCGCCCATGGCGGCTGGAAACGATTGCCGCCTCGTCCCTCGCCGTCAAGCAGCATTTCCGCTGCGTTCCCTAGCCTTACGGCGGGACGGGCGGCAATTTTGTTGCCCTTTGGTCGATGAACTCTGACGGTAAGGGTACGCTATTATTCCTCATGCAAAAACTATAAGGAATTACGCTTTTTAATTAGAAGTTGTGACTTTGCCGTACAGTCAGAGGTTATCCATCGTAGGGTAATAAAATTGCACGTTCCGCCCGCCGTAGGCGAGGGCGGAACGGCAATCGTCCCCAGCCGCCATAGGCGGCAGCTTTGGTGCGTATCAAGTCACATCGTCTGTTGCCTGATAGACCACCTGATTGAGGGACAAGGCGCTAGCCGGTTGCCTGATACGGGGAGATTCTTAAGAGGGGGGCCACAGGCCTCCCTCTTAAGCCGCCCTCTTTTGCTGCTTTTCTCGGCGGAGCGAGAAAAGCAGGCCCCGCCCTGGCAAGGGCAAGCCGTTGTTCCTTCAAAGAACCACATCTAAGGAGAATCAGTCCCCGGTCAGGCAACCACCTATTTCCTTTATCATGCCTCATCTAAGGAGGCTGCCCCTAAGGCGGCCAAGGGCCGCCCCTACATCAAACCGACCGCCCCGCCTGGGCTTTCAGCGCCCGCAAAACCTCCTCCTGGGCGGGCAGGCGTTTGCGGCGGGGATAGCGGCGCTGGTACCAGGCCAGCAGCGCCCTAGCGTCCTCCCGCTCCAGCAGGCCGATCAGGGGGATGGCGTGGTGCTGGGCGGCCATCAGCGTCCACACCGCCAGGTCGTTGTCCTGATGCTCCTCCTCGGCGCGGAGCATCAGCGTCACCGCCTCCCCGGCCTCCTGGGGGGAGGGGGCGGCAGCCAGCAGCGCCTCCGCCCGCTCCTGAGCCTGCTGGTAGAAGCGCATATGCTCCGGGTCGTCCTTGGGGCCGCCGCCGAAGCCCAGCGCCCCCGCCAGGGGGAAGGTCTTCCGGCGCAGCGTCCAGGTGTAGGTGAGGTAGGACTGGTAGCAGTCCCGCAGCGCGTCCAGTTCCTGCATGGGGATTCCTCCTTTTTTGTGATTGCTTTGCCTCATCATAAGCGGTTCTGGCCAGATTGTCAAGGAATAAAAAATAAGTAATTTAGGTATTGACTTTTTTAAACCAATCATATATAATAAAATCGAAATTAGAGGAGTTAATCCTCCCAAATGAAAGGGGTGGGGACTATGGCAAAGTCTGCTGAGCCAATTCGGCATATTCCGGAGGGGGTTTCTGCCGCTTTGCGGGAGGCCCCACGGCGCACCGACCCTGCATCAGTATAGTCTGCATAACCTGCAACGGTGCAGGAGCCCTCTCCGGGTAGGCCAACATTCGCTGTTTGGTTTTACACATGGAGGTACATTATGGGCGACAAGTACGACAATAGGGATTTTATCCTTCACGCGACGGTTTTCATCCTCTTCCTGGCGGTGGTGGGGAGCGCTGGCTACTGCCTCTACATCTTCTTCCGATGGTTTTACATCTACATCGGCGGCGCGATGGGCGTGGCGCGGCTGGTGGCGTTCGCGGTGGGTGCCATTTTGGGGGCGCTGGCGTTGCTAGCTTGGGTCAGCAACGAACGGTGGGCGTTCCACCTTTGTGCTACCTTGACCAGCGGAGTGGCGATGACGTTCATTATGGCCTGGTTCGTCAGCAGTATTGAGCAGCTGCCCCAATACTTCTTCCTGGGCATGGCGCTCTGCATCGCAGCTGCTGTGTTCCTGAACATCTGGAAACATCAGCACATTGATTTAAACAAAGAGAAGTACATTGATTTAGACAAGGAGACCAAAACGAAGTGAGAAACGGAACAAAGAAACGTCACAACGAAACGCCTTCCTGACTGCACACAGACCACAGCCGGGAGGGCGTTTTTTTTGCGCCCCCGCCGGAGCATAAAAAATCCAACCTTTTTAGGGGATAAGCGTAAAATAATCCACTGCCCCGGCTGGGACTTATGACTGCCAGATTGTTGTTAGAATTAGCTAAAAAAGAAAAAAGATGTTGGATGCGCCTTGAAAAACCGTGAAATCACACAAAGCCGGATTGACATTTTCCCCCATTGTGCTACAATAAAGCCGTAGACAGCGCCGCTGACCGCTGCGGCGGCTCCAAAGACAAGGAGGACTGTAACTCTGTGAAACTGGAATCGATTTATGACGCTTCGTTCCTGACCTATGGCCGGGTCATCAAGGGCTATGACACCGCCGCCCTGGTGGAGGCGCTGCGCACCGCCACCCCGCTGCCCGAGGGGGTGGAGTATGTGGCCAGCGTCCCGGCGCTGGAGGCGCTGGACATCAAGGCGGTCCTCTCCGCCAACGAGTATGGCGGTATGCCCATCCAGATGGGCTACTGCAACGGCCACAACACCCGGCTGAACTGCCTGGAGTACCACAGGGACAGCGAGGTGAACTGCGGCGCTGAGGACTTCATCCTCCTGCTGGCCAAGCTGGATGATGTCAGGGACGGCGTGCTGGACACGGCCAGAGTGCGGGCCTTCCGCGTCCCCGCCGGTGTGCCGGTGGAGGTGTACGGCTCCACGCTGCACTATGCCCCCTGCCACGCCGACCCGGCCAAGGGCTTCCGGGTGCTCATCACCCTGCCCCTGGGCACCAACGGCCCCAAGCCGGACATCCAGCCCCGGAACGGGGAGGATCAGCTGCTCTGGGCCTGCAACAAGTGGCTGCTGGCCCACCCCGATTCCGACGAGGCAAAGCAGGGCGCCTGCGCCTGCCTCACCGGTGAAAATATCGACATAACGGGCCTGCTGTGACCCGCATTGCAACAAAGGAGGAAATCTGTGATGAAATCAACCAACATCCCCGAAGTGAAGCTGGGCATCATCGCCGTCAGCCGTGACTGCTTCCCCATCGCCCTGTCCACCCAGCGGCGGAAGAACATCGTGGCCGCCTACGGCGAGGGCCTCTACGAGTGTCCCATCACCGTGGAGAACGAACTGGATATGCTGAAGGCCGTGGCAGACGTACAGGCAGCGGACTGCAACGCCCTGGTGGTGTTCCTGGGCAACTTCGGCCCGGAGACCCCGGAGACGGAGATCGCCCAGCACTTTGACGGCCCCTGTATGTTCGTGGCCGCCGCTGAGGGCGACGGCGACATGATCAACGGCCGTGGCGACGCCTACTGCGGTATGCTGAACTGCTCCTACAACCTGGGGATGCGCCACCTGAAGGGCTACATCCCGGAGTACCCCGTGGGTACGGCGGCGGAACTGGCGGAGAAGATGCACGAGTTCGTCCCCATCGCCCGGGCCATCATCGGCCTGAAAAACCTGAAAATCATCACCTTCGGCCCCCGTCCTCAGGACTTCTTTGCCTGCAACGCCCCCATCAAGGGCCTGTATGAGTTGGGCGTGGAAATCGAGGAGAACAGTGAACTTGACCTGCTGGTGTCCTACAAGGAGCACGCCGGGGACGAGCGCATCCCCGCTGTCTGCGCCGACATGGCCGCTGAGATGGGCGAAGGGCGCTATTATCCTGAGTTGAACGAGCGCATGGCCCAGTTCGAGCTGACCTTGCTGGACTGGGCAGAGGCCCACAAGGGCAGCAAGAAGTATGTCGCCTTTGCCGACAAGTGCTGGCCCGCCTTCCCCTCCCAGTTCGGGTTTGAGCCGTGCTACGTCAACTCCCGCCTGGCCAGCCGGGGCATCCCCGTCTCCTGCGAGGTGGATATTTACGGCGCTTTGTCCGAGTACATCGGTATGTGCGTCTCCGGCGACACCGTCACCCTGCTGGACATCAACAACAGCGTGCCTCAGTACATCTACGATGAGGACATCAAGGGCAAGTATGACTATAAGCTGACCGACACCTTCATGGGCTTCCACTGCGGCAACACCCCGGAGTGCAAGCTGTGCAACAGCCGGGCCGTGAAGTATCAGCTCATCCAGCACCGCCTGCTGGAGCCCCAGGGCAGCGAGCCGGACTTCACCCGGGGCACCCTGGAGGGCGACATCGCCGCCAGCCCCATCACCTTCTACCGCCTCCAGTGCGACAGCGAGGGCGTGCTTCGGGGCTACATCGCCCAGGGCGAGATTCTGGACGTACCCACCCGCTCCTTCGGCGGCATCGGCATCTTCGCCATCCCGGAGATGGGCCGGTTCTACCGCCATGTGCTGGTGCAGAAGCGGTATCCCCACCACGGCGCGGTGGCCTTCGACCATGTGGGCAAGCTGCTGTTCGAGGTGTTCAAGTTCCTGGGCGTGGAGGACATCGCCTACAACCAGCCCAAGAGCCTGCCCTATCCCACGGAGAATCCCTTCGCGTAACTTGATTGTAACCTGACAGAAGTACACCCTCCCCGCCGCAGTTCCGCGGCGGGGAGGGTGGTTTTCTTAGGTGAGGTTTGCTGGAAAGGATTTGGCTGGACTTTCCACCCCTCAGTCAGCTTCGCTGACGGCGGAGGTGCCTCGGTCGGAGGCGGAGGGGTTTGCCAACGGGGTTCCTCCTTAGATAAGGATGGATAAAGAAATAACGTTTTTGCCCTCCCGGCGGGCCCTATTTCTTGTCCCGCCAAGAAATGGGGGAAAGAAGGCGGCTTAGGGAGGGGCTTCGGGGCCTCTGC
>JAJQFX010000061.1 GCA_021200895.1 Clostridiales bacterium
CGCCAACGGAAGCTGGAGGCCGCCAGGGAGAAAAAGGAATAACACCGAAACGGAATGCGGCAGCTGCGGGACAGACGCGGCTGCCGCGCTTTTTATTTTTGACAGAACGCCGAAAAAACAGGTGACGAAGCTGGAAAATTATGTTATACTAAAATGAGTTTCAAAGTGGAGGGCAGGTCATGGGCGCAGAGCGGAT
The DNA here is from genome assembly GCA_021200895.1 of Clostridiales bacterium. GTDB lineage: Bacteria > Bacillota > Clostridia > Oscillospirales > Oscillospiraceae > Onthomonas. The sequence continues at coordinate 197 of JAJQFX010000061.1, forward strand.
AGACAAGCTGCTGGCCAACACGGGCCGGTTCAGCCGGAAAGAGGTCAAGGAGCTGATTCGCAGGCGGCAGGTCTCCGTCAACGGCGCCCTGGTGCTTCGTCCGGAGACAAAGGTGGAGCCGGAGGGAGCGGTGCTCCGGGTGGCGGGGGAGGAGATCCCCTGCGGAGGCTTCACCTACCTCATGCTGAATAAGCCCGCCGGTGTGCTGACCGCCACAGAGGATCGCCGCCAGACCACGGTGCTGGACCTCCTGCCCCCGGAGCTGCGCCGCCGGAAGCTGGCCCCGGTGGGGCGGCTGGACAAGGACACGGAGGGCCTGCTGCTCCTGACCAATGACGGGGTCATGGCCCATCGGCTGCTGTCCCCCAATTATCATGTGGACAAGGTGTACCTGGCCGAAACGGAGGGCACGGTGGACGCTGCGGACGTGGCCGCCTTTGCCGCTGGACTGACGCTGGGGGACGGCACCCTCTGCCAACCGGCGGGGCTGGAGGCCGTGGGAGAGAATCTGTGCCTCGTCACCCTGCGGGAAGGGAAATTCCACCAGGTCAAGCGGATGCTGGCCCAGCGGGGCAAGCCGGTGCGGCGGCTGAAACGGCTTGCCATGGGGCCGCTGAAACTGGACGAATCCCTGGAACCTGGGGCGTTCCGCCCGCTGGACGGCCCGGAAATCGCAGCCCTGACCCGCTGCTGCGGCTTGCCGGAAGGCTGATTCGTCAAAATTCACAAAAGAAATGAAAAAAAGTATTGAATTTGAGCGGAGAAAAAAGTATAATAAGAACAGCGTTACCGCGAAGGTAGGATAAGGCGTACTATTAAGAGAGGAGAGACGCACTCATGCCAAATCGTTTGTTCCAAAGCGTAGTGCTTCAAATGAAGGAGTGTACTGACCGGGTCATCGGCGTCATCGATGTGGAAGGAAGCGTCGTGGCGTGCAATGACCTCCCCGTGATCGGGGAGCAGTGGCCGAACGCCGTGGAAGCGCTGAACAGCGAGCGGGATACCGCCCTTGTGATTGGCGACCGCACCTTTAAATCCCTGAGCGGCTGGCGGGCGCAGTTTGACTATGCCGTCTTTGTCCAAGGCGATGACGAGCAGGCGAAGCTTATCTGCAACATGGCCGCAGTGGCCCTGAATGGCGTCAAAAGCTATTATGAGGAGAAGTATGACAAGGCTGCCTTTGTCAAGAATATCATCTCCGACAATATTCTGGCCGGCGACATTTACTCCCAAGCGGAGAAGCTCCACTTCCCGGCGGATGCGCCCCGGGCCGTATTCCTGGTGCGCCCGGTGGAGGGCGGGGAGAATGGTATTCTGGACACCGTTCAGGCCATGTTCCCCAACCGGCAGAATGATTTTGTGTTCTCCATGAGCGATGATGACGTGGTGCTGGTGAAGCAAATTCCCGAAGGCTCCACGCCGAAGGATCTCTACAAAATCGCCGCCGGCATTGAGGAGACCATCGACACGGAGTTGAAGCTGAAGGTGGTCATCGGCATCGGCACCATCGCGGAGCATATCCGGGAGCTGGCCCGGGCCTACAAGGAGGCCCAGACCGCCATCGATGTGGGCAAGGTCTTTGAGGCGGAGCGCAGCATCATCAACTATGACAACCTGGGCATTGGCCGCCTGATTTATCAGCTGCCCATTACCCTGTGCGAGATGTTCCTCCAGGAGGTCTTTAAGAAGAACTCCATCGACGCGCTGGGTCAGGAGGCCCTGTTCACCATCAACAAGTTCTTTGAGAACAACCTGAACGTCTCCGAGACGGCCCGGAAGCTGTTCGTCCACCGCAACACCCTGGTCTACCGGCTGGAGAAAATCAAGAAGCTCACCGGCCTGGATTTGCGGGAGTTTGACGACGCCATCACCTTCAAGGTGGCCCTGATGGTGAAGAAGTACCTGACGAGCCGGGGCATCACCAGCTGAACCGGGGGAGCATATCATGTGAGGAGGTCACACTATGGAGATCCACGAATCATCGGAAAACTACCTGGAAGCGATCCTGATGGTGAAGAAGGAGAAGGGTGTCTGCCGCAGCATTGACGTGGTGCGGAAGCTGAACTTCTCCAAACCCAGCGTCAGCGTGGCCATGTCCAACCTCCGCAAAAGCGGCTACATCACCATGGATCAGGACGGCTGGCTGGACCTGACGGACACCGGACGGGAAATTGCGGAGCGTATGTATGAGCGGCACACGATTTTAAGCGCGTGGCTCATGTCCATCGGCGTGCCGGAGGACACCGCCACCGAGGACGCCTGCCGCATGGAGCATGACATGAGCGTCGTCACTTTCGAAAAAATTAAGGCCTACCTGAACCGCCACCGGGAGGACGGGGAAGCCAAAACTGACCTATAGTTGCTGATTTGACGTAAAATAAAAAAAGCTGAACAAATGCGCCGGTTGCATTTGTTCAGCTTTTTTTGTGCTATACGCCAGACAGAAAACGGTTTCGTACAAAAAATTCTTGCAATTTCTCCAAAGGTGGTTGATTTTCAAAAAACATTGTGGTATACTTTATTGTAATCTAAAGTCAAGAACTGGTAAAGAAAAGTAAACTTTTGTAAAAACGCTGCTGCCGGGCAGCGCGAACGCAAAAGTCAGGCCGCCCCACTTCCCGCCTGCGGCCGCCCCAGCGGCCAGCGGCCCTACCCGCTGTGGCCGTTTTCGTTTCCCACGGGGGCTGAATCGGCCCGGCAAAGCAGCAAGGAGGAGCCATGCCAGACAAAGAACTGCGGCGCATGAGCCGCACAGAGTTGATTGAAATCATCTACGCCCAGCAGCAGAATGAAAAGACCATCACTGCGGAGAACGCCGCCCTCCACGCCCAGCTGGACGACAAGCTTATCCGCATTGATAACGCCGGTTCCATCGCGGAGGCGGCGCTGAGCCTGAACCATATCTTTGAAAGCGCGGAGGTCGCCGCCCAGCAGTATCTGGACTCCCTCAAGGCCGCCAACGCCACGAAGGAGCGTATCCTGACGGACGCCCAGGCCCAGGCGGAGAAGCTCACCGGTGACGCCCAGGCAAGCGCTGACCAAATCACCGCGGACGCCCAGGCGAAAGCCGATAAAATCACTGCCGAGGCCCAGGCCCAGGCCAACGCCCTCACCGCCCAGGCCCAGCGCACTGTTTCCGAGGCCCAGGCGAACGCGGACGGCATCACTACGGACGCGCAATCCCAGGCCGACAAATGCATCGCCGACGCCCAGGCCCAGGCCGACGCCATCACCAGCCGGGCCCAGCGCACCCTCACCGATGCTCAGGCGAAGGCGGACAGCATCACCTCCAGCGCCCAGGCCGACGCGGAGCAGCGCATTGCCGACGCACAATCCCAGGCCGACGCGATACGCGCCCAGGCCCAGGAGAGCGCCCAGCGCACCACGAGCCAGGCCCAGGAGCAGGCCGACAAGCTCACCGCTGACGCCCAGGCCAAGGCCGACAAGGTCACTGCCGAGGCCCAGGCCAAGGTGGACGAGGCCGAGCGCCGCCTGGTGCAGGTCAGGGTGGAGTGCCGCAGCCTGGAGGAGCAGACGAAGCAGAGCGTGGAGGAGAGCCGCGCCGCGTTCCTGGACGAGGCGAAGCGCCTGTCCTCCAAGTGCGCGGAGCTGGTCTCCATGATGAGCCAGAGCGACAGCTGACCCTCCGCAGCGCCCGGCGCGCCCGGCGCGGCAGCTGCCGGACAGTAGGTTTTTCGGAGGGACATACATGGAGCAACATATCCCGGAGGGGGCCAACATCCCCAGCGAGGAAGCGGTGGCCGCCGAGCGGGAGCGGCTGCAATACCAAAAGCGCTATCGGCAGACCCTGCGCACTACCATTTATGCCCTGGTGGTGGTGGCTGCGGCGGCGGTGCTGCTGGCGACGCTGTTCCTGCCGGTGCTGCAGGTGTCCGGCTCCAGCATGGAGCCAACCCTGGAGGACGGCGACATCATCCTCCTGGTCAAGACCGACAGCTTTGACACCGGCGACCTGGTGGGCTTTTATTATCAGAACAAGCTGCTCCTGAAGCGGGTCATCGCCGGGCCGGGGGATATTGTGGATATTGACGACGAGGGCAACGTCTCCGTCAACGGCGAGGTGCTGGACGAGCCATACCTCAACTCCAAAGCCTTAGGGGAAACAGATATAGTCTATCCGTATCAGGTGCCGGAAAATAGGTATTTTGTCATGGGGGACAACCGCCTGACCTCTATCGACTCCCGCAGCAGCGCCATCGGTTGCATCGAGGAGGAGCAAATCGTGGGCCGGGTCATCCTCCGGGTGCTGCCGCTGAACCGCATTGCCATCATTCAATGACCCAACCCAGCGCACCATTTAGAAACCCCCCAGTCAGCTTCGCTGACAGCTCCCCTTTCAGGGCAATGTCATCAACTTAAGGGCATTGTATTCCTTAGACGAAGGTTGATGAAGAAAATGGGTTTTTGCCCTTGCCAGGGCGGGGCCTGCTTTTCTCGCTCCGCCGAGAAATAGGGGAAAGAGGGCGGCTTAAGAGGGAGGCCTGT
>JAJQFX010000244.1 GCA_021200895.1 Clostridiales bacterium
CGGTTTTCTTGACAACCCAAAAGGGGAAAATTGCGGCTCAGGAGAACCCCCCTGGGGGCTTGCGCCGGGGTTCCATCGCCTTTATAATAATACTACCAATTTTTAGGAGGCTTTTACTATGGCTTGTTTTTTAGTTCCCGCCGCTGAGGCAATCGTGGTCACCGCCGCTACCAAATATCTGGAGAAGAAGAACGGCGTCGCTGAGGCGCAGATGCAGGACGAATCCGGCGTGCTGCCCGCCAAGGTTTCCTTCACCCGTAAGCTGCACTGGCTCATCAACCTGCTGTGGGGCGGCGTGGCCCTGCTGGCCTTTGAACACGTCTGGCACGGCGAAGTGACCCCCTGGTTCCCCTTCCTGACCGCCACCGGCAACGCGGCGGACACCGCCACCATGCTCCACGAGATGTCCACCGCCGGGGTGGCGATGGCCCTGCTGGTGACCGCCGTCTGGGGGCATCCTCGCTGCCGTCAGTACGGTCATCGTCCGGCGCAGCCCGGAAGCGGAAGGCTCCGCGCAGTAAAGGGGCCCGGCCGTGACTCTGCTGACGACTGTTTTTGCCGCTGTCATCGCCACCGCGGTGTGGTACAGCCACGCCCCGAAGGACGAGATGAAGGTCAGCGTCCTGTGCTTCCTCTACTGGGGGGCGTCCCTGATGTGGCTGGTGGATGCCGTCTTTGAGTACGCCGAGCTGGGGGCGGACTACTTCGCCCCGGCGGCGGAGGATATGCTGAACGACCTGTTCCTGGGCCTGTCCGTGGTGGCCCTGGGGCTGGTGATTTGGCTGGTGATTCTGCTGGTCAAGGACCCCAAGGGCGTGGTGCGGGAGACGCTACTGAAAAAGCGGTAAAACCGACAGGCTCCCGCCCTTGCTGAAGGAGCGGCGCCCCCTCAAAGCGGATAACATTCCTCAAACAGCAACTCCCATTCAGGCCATAGCCCGAATGGGAGTTGTTTTTCTTTGCCAATCAGCCCTCTTTATAGAGGAACCCCGCCTGCTCCAGCGCCTGACAGACCCGCCGGTAGGCGTCCTCATCGGGGCAGCGGAGGGTGTGGAGGTGGATGCCGTCGGTGAGTTCGCTGAGGGCGTGGGCCTGCTCCGCCTCCAGCCGGGCGGCGAACTGCCCCACGTCATAGCGGGAGAAGAGCTGGAGCTGCCCCACCAGCTGGCCGTAGACAGGATGCTCCACCACCACGTCCAGCACGGCGCAGCCCTGGTCAACGCACAGGTTCAGCTCCTCCACCATGTCCTCCGCCCGATGGATGCAGGCCACCTGCCGGAGGATGCCGCCCCCCGCCGCCCCCTGGGACAGCACATAGCCCCGGGGAGTGGCGGCGATGTCCGCCCCGGCGGCCCGGAGCAGGGCCACGTCCCCCACGATGATTTGGCGGCTGACGCCGTACTGCCGGGCCAGGGCGGAGGCGCTGACAGGGGCAGTCTCCTGCTGTAGGGTGGATAGGATAGCGGCGCGGCGCTGTTCGGAACGCATGGTGGAACCTCCTTGCTTGGTTTAGTGGCTAGATGCTAGCTGTTAGCTGTTAGTGACGGTGGTTGAAACCGCCGTGGTTTCCCTTATCCGGTAGGGGCGCACAGTGTGCGCCCGGCTACGGTTGGTTTCATTTGTATGTTTGATTGGAAACTGTATTTCAAAAGCAGCGCTGATTTTTGCAACCGTATGTGTAGGGGCGGCCCTTGGCCGCCTCGGATAAGCAGGTGGTTTCCGCGGGCGGCCAAGGGTCGCCCCTACAGAAAAGTGAAGATTTGGATTTCACGCTCTGCTACAGTTGTATCGTAACGGTTTTGGGCAAATGGACGGGCGCACACTGTGCGCCCCTACGAAAAAACGGAACGCAAGGGGTAACTGGCCACTAACAGCTAATAGCTAATAGCTAACAGCTAGCCACTAGCCACTAGCTGCTAGCCCCGCTCCCGCCGGTAAAAATCCACCACATAGGCCGCGCCGTCCCTGGGGTCGGTGCGTTCCTCGCTGTGGGTGTAGCGGAAGCCGCAGGACAGCTGTAACTGCCGGGAGGCCACGTTTTCCCTCCGGCAGGAGCAGACCAGGGCGGTTCCCCCCAGCCGATGGAAGCAACAGTCCGCCAGCGCCTCCAGCACCTCCCTGCCGTAGCCCTGCCGCCAGCAGTCCGGGGACAGGGCCAGCCCCGTGTCCTCGTACACAACCGGGGACAGAGGGGTGATGCCCGCAAAGCCGATGGCCCTTCCAGTGGCCTTCTCGCAGACCGTCCAGGCCAGGCGTTCCCGCTGATAGGCGATGGTGCGGATCATGCGCTGCCGGGCCTCCTCCCAGGTGGCGGTGGGCTGCCACAGCATATGCCGGGCTGCCTCCGGGCGGCTCCACAGGCCGCGGTACAGGCTCTCCGTGTCTGACTCTGCAGCCTTCCGCAGCAGCAGGCGGGGTGTTTCCAGGGTGGCGACGGAATCGCTCACAGCTGCCCGGCCCGCACCAGGGCGGCGGTTTTCAGGATGGCGATTTGGGTCTTGCCGTCCCTGATTTGGTCGGCCAGCACCATACGCTCCGCCTCCCACAGGTCCAGCTTCTCCACTTCCAGGAACTCGTCCGGATCCAAATCCTGGTCTCCGGCAGGCTCCGTCACCCGGCAGGCCCAGATGTAAATCTTCTCATCATCATAGCCCACGGTGGGGTAGGTGACGCCCAGGGAGACGTAGCGGTCAGAGCGGGTGCCCGTCTCCTCCCGCTGCTCCCGCTTCATGGCCTCGAAGGGGTCCTCCCCCCGCTCCAGCTTCCCGGCGGGAATTTCCAGCAGCTCTTCCCCAAAGGCATAACGGAACTGACGCACCAGCAGCAGTTCGTTCCGGGCCGTCAGCGCGGCTACGCAGGCTCCTCCGGCGTGGGTGACGATTTCCCGCTGGGCGGTGCCGCCGTTGGGCAGGCGGACATCGTCCACAAACAGGTGGACGACGTGGCCGTCAAAGATTTGGGTGCGGCGCAAAAAGGTCTCTTTCATATCCATGGAACAACGCTCCTTTATTCATCGTAGGTGTGGCTGGACAGGCGGCGGGTGATGACGCCGGAGGTGCGGTGCAGCACCTGATACAGCGACTGCCACATGGCGGGATACTCCCGCTTCAGGCTCTCATCGTTGATGGGGAAGGACAAGTCCTGCTCCCGCAGCTCTTGCACCAGGGCGCTGCTCTCCGCCATGGCCTGGAGGGTGGTGACGGTGGCCGCGCCGTCCTGGCCGTGGCTCTCCGGCAGGGTGAACAGGCTGTCGGAATTGGCTTTGTCAATGGAGCGCAGCTCCCGGAACAGGGCGTAGATTTGGCAGCCGAAGGCGTTGGACACCGCCAGGATCAGCTCCCGGCAGCCCAGCCGCCCCAGCAGGCCATACAGGATGGTGACGGAGTTGACGATAAGCTTCTTGTTCAGCTGGGCCATGACGCTGCCCCGGAGGGCGTTGTCCTTGTGGAGGCTGACATCGTACAGCTCCTCCGCGTCCACGATGGAGCCTTCCCGGTCCAGGGTGCGGCCCAGCAGGTAGTCGGCGGAGACGTGGTAATAGTCACAGGCCCGCACCACAAAGGCCAGCCCCGGCTCCCGGACGCCCTTCTCATAGTGGGAGAGGAGGGCCTGGCTGATGCCCAGGGCGGCGGCGGCGGTGCGCTGGCTGACCCCCTTCTCCTTCCGCAGGGCGGACAGGGTGCGGGGAAAATCGCTGCAAGGTTCTGCGCGCATAAGGGACACCTCTTTTTAACAGTTGGTATTATTTTACCACGGAGAATACGTTTTGTAAAGGGGCGGAGGAGGTCAAAACACGGAAATCAAGTTTGGAAACCGTTTTGCACAGGAACCCCTCCACCGGCTGTTGCCGGTTCCCCTCCCCTTTCAGGGGAGGCAAGAAGTTGTTGTAAACGCTAGGTCAATGGCTCCCCTGAAAGGTAGGGAGCGCAGCGGAAATGCCGCTTGACGGCGGAGCTGTTGGCGTAGCCGACTGAGGGGTTTCTTTGGTACATTTAACTGGAAGCTTGAGTTCGGCGGAGGTCAAAAGTTTTCTGTCTCCGCACGCATGGCCTGCACCAGCGCCCGGAGGGCCTGCTTCTCCTCCTCGGTGAGGCCGCTTAACTCCAGCGTATCGTCCGGGCTGCGCTCCACCCCCAAGAGGTAGTCAGTGGACACCCGGAAAATGCGGGACAGCTGCACCAGTGTCTCATAGGAGGGGCGGTGAAGCTGGGTTTCATAGGCGGATATGACGGACTTGGTCAGACCCAACCGGTCGGCAAGCTGCTGCTGTGTAAGATGCTTCTGGATACGAAGGGTTTTTAATCTGTCGCCAAAGTTCATCATTTCAATACCTCCCTTGGGGACAGTGTACAGGAATAGTGTTCGTAAATGATTGACAAAGTATTGAAATGATTGATATTTCGCTTGACTGATTGTGAGCGCCCTGTTATAATTATAAATAACGAACCGCCGCCGACCGACACTTCGCGGCGGGGCGCGTACCGGGCAAATATGCTATTTTGAAGGAGGAACTGAGTATGAAACACGCCTGTAAACGGCTGACAGCCCTGCTGCTGGCGCTGGCCATGTGCCTCTCCCTGCTGTCCATGACGGCGTGGGCGGCGGAGCCGGAGGCGGACACGGAAGCATCCATAAGCGCCGAGGCGGAGCCTGAGGAGGAAGCCGCCGAGGAGGAATCCGA